>JAGDWZ010000024.1:91002-93423 GCA_023269915.1 Hydrogenobaculum sp.
CTAACAAGTCCTGTAATATCGTTGTTTAACGTCGTGTACCAAGTGTAGTAAAAGTTTTTTTGGTCTTGGCTTGTGTAGTGTATTATAGGTGTTCTTTGAAAAGCTCTTATTTCATATAAAAGCTCAAGGTTCTTGGGGCTAACAAAGTATTTTCTGTGGGATTTTATAACACCAAACACTAGCTTATCTTCTATCCCTAAAAATGTAATAGGCAAAGACCCATCCCACATTATAAATTTTGTTGTAGAGATTTTTGCATAATCTATCAAGCTTTCATGCTCAAGCTGTTTTAACAAGACAAGATGGTCTTTATCTTTTGATATTATCTCATATTTGATGTTTTTTACAATAGTATACTTTTTTGATATATCTTTATCTGGTATTGCTATATGTTTTGTTTTTATGCTTTTAAAAGCCTCAAAACTATTGTAAGTGTCTAGTCTCATCTCGCATACGCCGCTTGCTAAGCTAAAAAGCCTAAGCCTAGCTTTGTTTTCTTTGTAAAACATCTCGCTATCAAGTCTTACTATGCCATCAAGAAAGGCTATTCCCTCTGGTATGCTCGCATCTTCAATGTCTATGAGAGTCCAGTGAGAGTTTCCTACCTCTATATACTCGTCTAGTCCTTGGACTGTTTCTTCCCATTGATTTTCGTTTATTTTATCGTTGTCCCAATAAGAGCTTAAGGCGTCTATCATAGCTTAAACTTGTTTATGAATTGCTTTGAGCTATCTACAATATTTTTTACGACTTCTGACTTACTCTTTATATTTAAAATCTTTGACGTATTCTTTTCTGAAGAGTCTTTTATGTTAAATACAGCGCTTACTATGGTATTTAAAGCCGTATTTTGCTGTTCTATAGCTTTTGCTATTTGGCTTATAAGAAAAGACATGGTTTCAAAGCTACTTATTATCGTTTTAAACTCCTCTGTGGATTCTTGAGTGGCTTTTACAGTGTCTTCTATAGCCTTTATAACTTCATTTACCATACCGCTTATTTCGGAAGCGGCTTCTTGTGTGTTGTTTGCTAATTTTCTCACTTCGTCGGCTACCACCGCGAAACCTCTTCCTTGCTCACCGGCACGAGCCGCTTCTATAGCAGCGTTTAAAGCAAGTAGATTTGTTTGTTCTGATATATCTATTATTTTTTCTATAAATTCTGATATCCTTTTACCAGAATGCATAATTTTTGAAGAAGCTTGGCTTAAAGCTTCCATCTTTTCCTTACTAGAAGCTATAGAATCGTTCATGGATTTTGTAGAGTTATCGAGTTTTTCTGTGCTATTTGATATATCTTTTAGAGTGGCTGAAAACTCTTCTATCATAGAGGATATAGCGTTAATTTCCTCGTTTTGCAACGATATGTTCTCTGTAATGTCCTTTATATCTCCTTCAAAAGAGTCTATATGCTCGACTATTTTGTTAAAGCTATCTACAGATGTTTTAAGGCTTTTAGAAAGTTCGTCCATAGCTTTATTTAGGTTGTTTTTGATATTTTCAAATTCACCAGAAAAGTTTGACGATATTCTATACCTCAAATCACCTTGAGATAAAGATTTTGCCAAATCGAAAAGCTCCGCAAAAATAGTTTTTAACACATTCGCTAAGTTTCTATAAGAAGATACGATGTTTCCTATTTCATCTTTAAGATTTACATCGTTCAAAGCGCTAAAAGCTCCAGAAGAATCCGAAAAATCGCCGTTGGATAGCTCTGATATAGAAGTTTCCATCTTGGAAAAGATAGATGTGTATCTTGAGAAAAATCTACTCATCACAAGAAATACTATGGCTATTACAAATAAGTAAAATATAGATATGCCAATAGACATAAGTATACCAAGATTTCTAAACTTATTTAGGTTGAGTTTTAATGTCAAAGCTCCTAAAACTGTTCCTTCTTTAACCTGATGGCACTGTAAACAGTTTATGCCTTTGTAAGGCCTAGCTATATAAGGTATTGTTATTCTAAAGGAAGCGTTTTTTAGGTTTTCGTTAAACACGTATATAGGTTTACCGGTTTCTAAAACTTTGTAATCTATCGCGTCTCTTGGGTTTTCGTTTTTAAAACCAGGTCCAAATTGCTTATCTACAGCTTCGCCTCTTATTACATAAACGTCTTTAATACCCTTTATATACCTTACCTCTTTTAGTATAAATTCTCTAGTAGCCATGGTTCCGTTCAGCATATCTGAATTGAGTCCTATTCTTACCGTGTTGGCAGCTATGTAAGCGGTTTGTTTAGCGCTTTTTATAGCTAGAGCTCTAGTGAGATAAAGTATTGCTATGGTACTTACTATCCAAAGGAAAAAAAGAGCAAGCAATATTCTTATGTTTACTTTAGTTTTAAATTTCATGATAATATTTTAAATGAAAATCTTGATAAATGTCAATGAATTTTTTATTTTAAAAAATCTAGTAT
>JAGDWZ010000002.1 GCA_023269915.1 Hydrogenobaculum sp.
ACCGGCATCGTTGTCCGCCATCATCACTAGAAAACCTGGGCCTAGAATTAAAAAAGGTGCTATAACTTTCCTTGTTATTTGTGTGAATTTTGACTGTTCTATCATGCTTATATTATACTTTGCTTTTATTAAGTTTTCATTAAAACAATTTATTGTTCGTTTTATATTTTCTTTTTCTGATTTTTAAATTTAGTGTTTTCATATATGTGTTAAATGATGATGATTGCCCTAACGCTAGGGCAACTAATTTTAGGATTCTTCATCTAGTATAAGAAGGACATCTACCCTTGACATATCAACGCTAATAAGTTTAGTTATGTCTTCATTTGAAACTTCTTCTGAACTTTCAATATCTGGTAAGTGCCTTTTGTCTACTACTGCCACTACCTTGTTCATCTTGATGAGTTTTTCCTCTATTCTTTCTAGAGATTTTTGGCTTCTACATCTTATAAGCCTTATTCTGTTCAACGTCTTGCTTCTTACCAAGCTTCTTAGCTTCATGTTTTAACCTCCTTTTAGGTATATCATAAGTATATGTTGCTAATGTTAATATTTTATTAATTTTTGATGAAAAATCTATGAATAGTATTTATATTTTTAAGCTTTTAAAGGCTTCATAAAGCATTTCCAGATCTTCTTTAGAATAGGATAAAGAAGATGTTAATCTTAGTATAGCTTTATCTTTTGGTACGGTTGGGTATCTTATAGCTTGTATGAAAATATCTTTTTCAAGTAGCTTATTCCTTAATTCCAAAGCTTTATCTTCTTCTCCTATTTTTATGGGTATTATGGGCGTTATAAAATCATCTTTTGTATAAAAATTGCACTCTTTTATAATATAAAGTAGTTGCTTCGTTTGTTCTTGAAGTTCTTCCTTGTAAAAGTTAACGTTATTTTTAATAAGTTCTATGGCTTTGATAGAAGCAAAAACCATTGGAAGCCCCAACGCAGTAGAAAATATGTAAGATCTTGCTTTATTTACTATGTAATCTATAATTATTTTATTAGCACACACAAAACCTCCTTGAGAGCCTATGGCTTTTGATAAAGTACCCATTATAATTGTATTCTCTTCTGGTAAAAGCCCATAAAAGTCGTATATGCCCTTACCTATTGTCCCTGTGGCATGAGCTTCATCCAATATGATGTATGCGTTAAACTTCTTTGATATATTTATTAGCTCTTCTAACCTTGCTAAATCCCCTTCCATGCTGAATACAGAATCAGATACTATATAGGCTCTTTTATGTTTATGTCTTGATGATTTTAAAAGCTCAAAAAGATGGTTTGTGTCGTTGTGCTTATAAATATATTTTGAAGCTTTGGATAGTCTTATTCCGTCTATTATGGAAGCGTGATTTAACTCATCGCTATAAAAAGCATCTTTTTCATCTCCTAATGCTTGGAAAAGCCCTATATTTGTGGAATATCCAGATGGGAAAACTATACAATCTTCCATGGATTTTAGTTCACTAAGTAAATATTCTAAATTTTCATGGTATTCTGTGTATCCACTTACAAGGCTTGAAGCACCAGATCCTATCGTATTTGCCTGTCTAATCTGATTTATGACAAAGTCTATAACTTCCTCATTTTTAGACATACCAAGATAGTCGTTTGAGCAAAATACCCTTTTGTTTTCTACAACATACCTTTTCCTATAAAGTTTACGGCTTTTAATATAATTCAATTCTTCTTCAAAATTCATAAATGTATTATACAAATTTTTGTAAAAAGTGATAAAATTATATTTATGATTACAAGAAGCTTGTATACGGGGGCAGAAATAACTTGGTGTAGGAATTGTGGAAACTTTGGTATATTGGGTGCTATAGGGGCGGCTTTGAATGAACTTACTGACGATATACCGTTGGAAAACTTTGTTATGGTAACTGGCATAGGCTGTCATGGTAAAATATTTGACTATGTAGACATAAACAGCTTTTATTCGTTGCACGGGAGAGCCATTGCCACGGGAAGTGGTATAAAGCTTGCAAATGAGAACTTGAAAGTAGTTTGCTTTGTGGGGGATGGTGATGGTTATGGTGAGGGAATGGAACATCTTGTGTTTGCCGCTAAAAGAAATATAGATATTACTGTTATAGTTCATGATAATAGAGCTTACAGTCTTACCACTGGTCAGTTCACACCAACAAGTGCTTTAGATTTTAAAGGTAAGTCCACTCCAAAAGGTCCTCCAGAAGATCCTATAAATCCTATATCTTTTTTGATGGAGGTAGGGGCTACTTTTGTAGCAAGGGGCTATTCTGGTTATATAGATCATCTTAAAGATATTATTAAAAAAGCTATTTTACATAAAGGCTTTTCTATTGTGGAGGTTTTACAGCCTTGTGTTATATTTTATAACACCTACGATTTTTACAACCAGCATGTTTATAAGCTAGAAAATCACGATGCCAGTGATTATGAAAAGGCTTACAAAATAGCAAAAGAATGGGATTATGTAAAAATAGATACAAAAATACCGATAGGTATTATATATGAAACAAAGGATAAGAAAATTTATGAGGAGAGAATATAAAATGCACTCTAAAATAGCATGCTACAATTATTTTATGAAAAAGAGCAAGTGATGAAGCTTAGAATTTATGTGTTTTTATTACTTACATCTATTGTTATTTTAAATCTTATTCCAAATATCTCTATAGCTTATCCATCTGATTTAAAAGATCAGATTGCTTTGGTGTTTAACGTGCTAACCGGTAAATCTTGTAACAATCTTTATGATGCAGCAAACGCTATATATAGAAATCAAGCTAATAAATATAACGCTGATATGACCCCTCTAACCTCGTATGAAAAGTTAAAGAGCATATGTAGAGAAAATAGGTTTATATGTTCTGAAAATAATGACAAGCTTTTGTTTAAGATAGGACGTATAAAAGATGTAAGAGATCATTATAAAATTGCCACTATAAACTTTTATACAAAAAGCAATAAACATCTTATTACTAAATGCAATGTTGTAGTAAATACCAATAATACCAACAGAGGATATCCTATATCTTTGCCACAGATATCCGATAATTTAAGAAGATGTGTACAAACTATAGAAAACAAGAAATGTGTTGTAGAAGTATTAAACAACATATATGCTACTTTGGAAACCTTGCCATAGGAGAAATAGTACGAAGGTAAAAAATTTATAGCGCGTCTGAAATCGGAGTTGTTATTGTAATTTATAATGTTAATCTTAGATTATTTAAATTTTTTATTTGTATAACCGATTTAAATCAATATGATGAATAAACTTAAGGATAAAATTTTAGATTGGTATAACTCTCTTGCTGAGAGAGATAAAAAGATTGTGATCCTATTTATAGCGTTTTTATTACCCGCTCTTAGTATATATGTTTACTTTAAAGAAACTGCTAAACACGGAGAGATAGAACAGAA
>JAGDWZ010000049.1 GCA_023269915.1 Hydrogenobaculum sp.
CATATATGGCTTCAAAGGCTTTCTCTGCTCCTCCTAATGTTATAAGCCAATCATGGACAAGAGCTATTTTCATTTAGATTTTAGTATAGCATATATCTGATATAATAAACATCCAAGGAGGTTTTACGACTGATTATAACAAATACTTCAACGTTTCTAATCAAGTGGTGAGAAAACTTGTAAGAAGACAAGAGCAGTCATTTACCATAACTTATGTATGTTGCGGGACAATCAAAAGCGTTTCTGATGTATGTAGAAAATTAGGCAAATACACCTACGGACATCTCATGATATATAGATATGATCAAAGAGTAACGCTTGAAATAGGCTCTTTTACATCAATAGCAGCTTACAACGTGAAAGCGCTCTTAAGCTCTGGTGGTCATTTTGCAGACTATGTAACAACTTACCTCATTTATGCTTTTTTTCCTTTTTATGAGGATTCACCCCCCCAGAGCAACCTCTTAATTCAAGAGGAGAAATGATAATAGGTTCTGATGTTTGGATTGGCATAGAAACTCTTTTGATGCCAGGTATTAAAATAGGTGATGGTGCTGTGATAGGAGCAGGAAGTGTTGTGACAAAAGATGTTCCGCCTTATGCGGTAGTAGGTGGAAATCCTGCAAAAGTTTTAAAATATAGATTCCCTCAGGATATAATAGATGAACTTCTTCAAATAAGGTGGTGGGATTGGGAAGATGAAAGAATAAGAGAAGCGGCTTCATTTCTTATGAGTAAAAATGTCGAGGAGTTTGTAAAGCTTGTAAAAGCCGGGAAACTTTAATTTTTATTCTGATTTTTGAAGTATAATAATAGAATGGCAAAAAGGGTGATACTTGCATACTCTGGTGGTTTGGATACGTCAATTATAGTAAGGTGGCTTACTGAAAGAGGCTTTGAGGTTATAACCTATACTGCAGATGTAGGGCAAAAAGAAGAGCTTTCTGAAATACCAGAAAAAGCCAGAAAAGCTGGAGCGATAGAGGCAATAGTAGAGGACATAAGAGAGGAGTTTGCCAAAGATTTTTGTCTTCCTACCCTTAGGGCTTTGGCCTTGTATGAGGGCAAATACCCATTAACAGCCTCTTTATCAAGACCCCTTATATCCAAAAAGCTCATTGAATACGCAAAAAAAAGAAACGCCGATTATATAGCCCATGGGTCCACTGGAAAAGGTAATGACCAGGTGAGGTTTGAGGTCTCTGCATGGGCTTTGAATCCAGATATAGAGGTGCTTGCCCCTGTAAGAGAATGGGAATTTAAATCAAGAGAACAAGAGATAGAATACGCATTAAAATACCAAATACCTGTAAAAGCCACAAAAGAAAATCCTTATTCTATAGATAGAAACCTGTGGGGTGTTTCTATAGAGTGCGGTGTATTAGAAGACCCTTATCAAGAACCTCCAAAAGATGCTTATCAAATCACAAAAGACCCAGAAGAAGCTCCAAATACCCCAGAATATGTAGAAATAACATTTGAAGAAGGAGTGCCAGTGGCCATAAATGATAAAGAATTTGACACTCTTTACAAGCTTATAGAACACATAAACGATATAGCTTCAGTCCATGGAGTAGGTCGTATAGACATGGTAGAAAATAGGCTTGTGGGCATAAAAAGTAGAGAAATTTATGAAGCACCTGGGGCTATGTGTTTGTATAAAGCTTACAACGACTTAGCATCTTTGACTTTGGACAAATATACCTATCAATACCTCATAGGACATGTATCAAATACATATGCAAACTTAGTATATGAAGGACTTTGGTTTTCTCCTTTAAGGGAAGCTTTGGATGCTTTTAACAACAATATAGCAAAGTACATAAATGGCACTGTAAGGCTAAGGCTTTACAAAGGAAACATAGACGTAGTAGGAAGAAAATCTCCAAACGCCCTTTACATAGAAGAACTTTCTACTTACACTGAAAAAGATGCTTTTGACCATAAAGCCGGTGCTATGTTTACAAAGGTTTACGGATTGCCTTTAAAGGTTTTAGGCCGCGTAAAAGCCAAAAATCAAAAATAAGATGGAAAATGCCTATATAGAGAAAATCGTAGTTACGAATTTTAAGTCTTACGGTACAGAAAAATTAGAAATACCCTTAGGGGAGGGTTTTATAGGGATAGTAGGGCCCAACGGTGCCGGTAAATCAAATATTGGAGATGCTATATCCTTTGGTCTTGGGCTTTCCACATCAAAAACAATGAGAGCTAAAAATCTAACACATCTTATATATTCAAAGCAAGGTCATAGAGAAGATTTTGCACAGGTAGATATTTATTTTGCAAAACCCCAAATTTTTGGATACGATGAATTTGTAATCACAAGGATTATTTACAAAGATGGTAAAAGCCTATATAAATTAAACGGTAAAATCATAAGAGAAAAAGATCTGCATCTGATACTTGCAAAGGGCGGTATATACAAAGAAGGATACAACATAGTACTTCAAGGGGATATCGTAAAGTTTGTGAAGATTACACCCACAGAAAGAAGGAAAATAATAGAAGATGTGGCAGGGATTAGCGAATACGAGCAAAAAAGACAATTTGCCTTGGAAGAGCTAGGCGAGGCGGATATAAAAATAAGGGAATTAAAACCCTTAGTAGAAGAACTGGAACTAAACTTAGAGAAGTTTGAAAAAGAGAAAGAACGACTAAACAAGTATAAGAATCTATTGGCAAAAAAACACCGACTGGAGTGTGTTTTGCTTTTAAAAGAAAGACAAAGCTTGAAAAAAGAGTTAGAAAATGCATTCGAAGAAAAGTGCAAATTAGAGCAAAAAAGCAAAGAATATTTAGATCAGATAGAGGAAAACTCTACTATACTAAAAGAGAAAGAGAAAAATATAGCACATTTAAACGAAATACTTCTTCCTTTTAAAGAGGTCTCTGGTAAGCTCTCAGCAAAGATTCAATATATAAAAGAGCAAAAGGAGCAAAAAGAAAAAGAGTTGGAAAAAGAGTTATTTCACAAAGAAGATTTAAAGAAGAAGATTGAGTTTTTAGAAAAAGATTTGATAAACTTAGAAAAAGAGCTTCTAGAAATAGAGCAAACAAAACTATCAAAAGAACAAGAGCTTTTTGAGGCGGAGAAGTATATAAAGGAAAAAGAAGAGGAGCTAAAAGCTACAGAACAAAGATTAAACCTATCACCAGAAGAGATAGAGCAAATAGAGAAAAAAGAAAGTGAGTTAAAATCAACGATAGAGCAGAAGAAAAAAGACTTGGAAAAATATATAAACCAAATCCAAGATATATCTCACAAACAGAATAAATACAACGACGAAATAGAAAGGCTTCAAAATGAACTTAGCAATCTAAAACAAAGTGAGTCTTTTGAAGAAAAGCTAAAACATTATCAAAACACCATAGAGCAAGAAAAACTTTCCATAGAAGCCATAAAACAAACCATATCAAAGTATTCAAACTCTTTATCTTTGCTAAAAAAAGATATAGAAAATATCTTGGTAGAAAAAGCCACAATAGAATCTCAGCTTAGATTTAGCGACGAAGATAGCTTCATATTTGAAAATATAAGGGGAGTTTACGGTAAGGTAGAAGATCTTATAAGTTTAAAAGACGAAGAGTATAAAGATGCCATAGAAGCGGCAGCCGGCGGAAGACTTTCTTATGTAGTAGTGGAGTCTGAAGAGGTAGCAAAAGAATGTATTGAGCTTTTAAAAAAACGTTCTAACCAAAGGTTTAGCTTTATACCTTTAAACCGCATAAAAACCCAAAATCTGCCCCCTTACCCAAGGCAAAAAGGTTATATAGATTTTGCCATAAAATTAATTGATTACGATAAAGCCATAGAACCAGCTATTAATTTCGTGTTTGGTGATACTTTGGTGGTGGAAAACTTTGACGTTGCTAAAAGCCTACAAAACTACAGATGCGTAACGCTTGAGGGAGAAGTGTTTGAAAAAACTGGTGTAATAACCGGCGGTAAATCAAAGTCTCGCTCTCATTTAGGTAAAAAGCTTCTTTTGGAGAAATTAGAATCTATAAACGAAAAGTACAAAGCCCTAAAAGAGCAAGAACAAAAATTAGAACAGCAGATCAATGTTGCAAAGTCAAGCCTCATAGAAAAAGAAGGTATAATAGCTATAAACACAAAATATATAAAAGATTTAGAAGCTCAAAAAGAAAAAAGCTCTTTAGAATATAAAAACATACTAGAGCGTATAAAATCTGGTAAAGAGTATATAGAACATCTTGAAAAAAAGAAAAAAGAACTTTTAGAACTTTTAGAGCCATTAAAAGAAGAGATAAAATATTTAGAGCAAAAGCTCACAAACCTTGAACTTAGAAAAAAAGACATTTTATCTTATTATACAAGCCCAGAGATTAAAAAATTAAGAGATAGTTTAGAAGCATATCAAAAGCTTTATTTGGAAAAAACAAAAGAAATAAACGCTATAGAGCTTAAGAAAAATTCCTTATCTCAAAACATAGAACAAGCAAAATCCTTTATAAATCAAAAGCGTCAAGAACTAACTTTAACAAATTCCAACATAGAAACTTTAAAAAAAGAGATAGAAAATTTAGAAGCTGAGCAAAAGCAAACAGAAAATGAGCTAAAAGAATCAAACGCTAAATTTTACGAGCTTTACGAAGAAAAAGAGCGCTTAGAGAAAGAACAAAAAGAATTGCAAGCCCTTTTAGGAGGCCTTAAAATAGAGCACGAGAGGATTTTGGAAGAACTAGGAGCTTTATCCAACAGCATAGCAAAACTTCAAACAAAAATAGATACCATAAATGAAGCTCTAAAAGAAAAAAATTACAATGGTGAAAATTACGAAGAACAAAACCAAAGCATGTCAAGGTTAAAAGAGGAGTTAGAAGCCATAAAAAAATCACTTGATACTATGACGGATATAAACTTCAGAGCCGAAGAAGAATATGAAGAGACGCTTCAAAGATTACAAGATTACAAGGAAAAATTAGAACAGCTTCTAAAGGATAAGCAAGCTATAAAATCTATGATAGAAGAAATAGATAGGAAAAAATACAGCGCTTTCATGGAGGCTTTTAACAATATAAGAAAAAACTTCAAACAAATATATTCAAAAGTATCTTACCAAGGAAAAGCCGATTTGTTGCTAGAGAATGAAGAAGACCCATTTTCTGGTGGCGTTTCAATATTTGTAAAACCAAGAGGCAAAGATGTGCAGTATGTAGAGGCTATGTCTGGCGGCGAACAAACCTTGGCTGCCATGTCTCTTATTTTCGCCATCCAAGAGTACAAACCTTCTGTATTTTATTATTTTGATGAGATAGATGCTCACTTAGATGAAGCAAACGCGTATCTCCTTGGTCAGATGATAAAGGAAAAATCAGACAAAGTACAGTTTATAGTGGTAACCCTAAGAGAAAATTTGGCAAACTTTGCTGACAAATTAATAGGTGTCACCAGCAAAGACGGTATATCAAAAACCCTCACGTTCAAATCTTTAAAAGAGGTGTCCTAAAAGCTATATGCTATAATGTAGCTTATGTATAAACTTCAAAGAAAAAACGGCGGTATATGGCTTTTAAGAGAAAACGAAGAAATAGAGTTTAAACCAACAAAGATAGTTTGCGTAGGATTAAATTACAAAGCCCATGCAAAAGAGTTAAACATGGATATACCAAGAGAACCTCTCTTATTTTTAAAACCCACAAGTAGCATCGTATTAGACAAAGAGTTTATAGTATATCCAAAATCTTCCACAAGGGTTGATTACGAAGGGGAGCTTGCCATAGTAATATCAAAAGCATCAAAAAAACTATCCTATAAAGACTCAAAAAACGCAATACTTGGTTTTAGCATAGCAAACGACGTTACGGCAAGGGATTTACAGAAAAAAGATATACAGTTTACAAGAGCAAAATCTTTCGATACCTTTTGTCCTATTGGTCCTATTATCACAAAAGACGTAGACCCCTTTGATTTACATATAAAAACCTACCTAAATGACCAGCTAAAGCAATCTGGACACACCTCTGATATGATATTTGATGTTTATGAGATTATAAGTTTTATATCCCACATAATGACCCTTTATCCTCACGATATTATAATCACTGGCACACCGCCCGGAGTCGGACCTATGAACATAAATGACACGGTAAGAATAGAAATAGAAGGCATAGGAAATCTCACCAACACCGTAAAAGAAGATGTGGAAAACTAAGTTTGCAATTAGCATAATCTTATTTTTTATAATGCTTGCTTTGTTTGCACCGTTTATAGCTCCTTATTCTTACAAAGAGCAGTTTAGAAAATATGTATTTGCCCCACCCACTCATATACATATATCTTTGAAAGGTTTTTATGTTTATAAGCTAAAACCAGTAGAGTCCCTTGCCAGAAGCTATAAAGAAGACAAAAATAAAATTTGTTATATAAATTTTTTTGTAAAAGCCAAAAACGGTTTTAAGCTTTTTGAACCAAGTTGCGGTCATTTGTTCTTACTTGGTACAGATGCTCTTGGAAGAGATGTGTTTTCTAGGCTTCTATACGCTCTTAGAGTCTCTCTTAGCATATCTATAATAGGAGCAGTAAGCACAATTGCGATAGGTACATTGATAGGTAGCGTAGCTGGTTATATAGGGGGAATTTTGGACAACGTTATAATGAGAATGGTAGAAATTTTAATGGCGATGCCAACATTTTATCTTATGCTTTCCATAAGATCGCTTTTCCCTCTTGATGTATCGGGAATTTACGTATTTGGAATGATTATATTCATACTTTCATTTTTTGGTTTTGCTCCTTTCTCAAGAGTTATAAGAGGTATGGTGTTGTCTATAAGAGAGTATGATTATGTGAATGTGGCTAAGTTTTACGGAGCAAACCCTTTTTATATAATCCTAAAGCACATATTACCAAACATAAGAAGATATCTTATTATGAGTACAGTGCTATCCATACCAGCTTATATAGTGGCAGAAGGAGCTCTTAGCTTCTTAGGATTAGGCATACAAGAACCATACCCATCTTTGGGAAACATGCTACCAAAAAGCATATACACAATACTTCTTTATCCTTGGACATTTTCGTCGGCGGTTGTTATATTTTTAATTATAGTGGCATTAAACCTATTGGGAGATAGCTTATCAGAAAAAGAGTAAGTGTTAGGATAACACCTCTTGGAATATTCTACATTATCATAATGCTTCTTTTTGGTTTTGCAGCTATAAACACCGCCAACAATCTTTTGTATCTTATCACCTCTTTCATGATGGCTTTTATGATAATAAGCGGTGTAATATCTTATTACAACGTAAAATTTTTGGATTTAACTTTTTTAAAAGCCCAAGACTTTTTTGCCAACGAGCCCGGTAAAATTATTTTTTCTATAAAAAATAATAAAAGATGGCCTTCATTTCTAATAAATGTTTTTATAGCAAAAGACCTAAATCAAGATATAAAAAAATTTTTCTTCAAAAGATATAAAGCTTTAGAGATAATTGATGAAAAATCTATTTTTATAATAAAAGCCAACGAAGAAAAACAAATAGAATTAACGTTGCTCTTTGAAAAAAGAGGTCATTACAAAGAGTTAGAGCTCTACATATCTTCAGATTTTCCCTTTGGTTTTGCCTATAGAGAAGTAAAATATACCGTTCATACAGATATATACGTATACCCATCACCAAAACCCTGCAGCAAAGATATAGTATATTACAAGTCAGATAAGGGTTATGCGAAAACCTTCGAAAAAGATGAGCTTTATCAGATAAAACAATATCAAAACGAAAATCCAAAGTATATAAACTGGAAAGCCTCTGCTAAAATGCAAAAGCTTATGGTAAACGATTTCACAAATTTTATAAACAAAGAAATAATACTAAGACCAGAGGACTTTAATATGGAATATAAAGATTTAGAACAAAAACTCTCTTGTATGACATACATAGTTTTAGAAGCTTCAAAACAAAACGCAAAAGTTGGCCTTGATTGGGATGGATATGTTATACCGCCTTCTGATTCTTCTTTTAATTATATAAAAATATTGAGATTCTTTGCCACGTTATAACATGGTATAATCAATGACATGAATTACTTAAAGCATCTTTTTGCAAGCGATTTTGTTTTAGTAGCTGGTGTATTTGGTATTTTATTTTATTTTTTGTATGATGCTATCAAAAGAAAAAAATGGGGATGGGCAGTTTTTTTAGCAATTTTACCCCTTGGCTTTATAAGCGTTCCGTTATATATTTTATTTGGATTTAACGATGGAGCAAAAAGTGAAAGTAGAAAGGATACAGACCAAGCCGATTGACGAAAACTGTACTCTTATAAAAAACGAAGAGACAAAAGAAGCTATTGTTATAGACCCAGGTTCTGATATAGAAAACATATTAAAAAGATTAGAAGACTATAAAGTAGTGGCCATATTAGCTACGCATGGACACTACGACCATGTAGGACAAGTGGCGACTATAAAGGAGCTATACAACGCCCCTTTTTATATACACAAAAGTGACGAGTTTTTGTTAAAAGACGAACTTTTTCCAGGATTTTCAATGTACTTGGGCGCCAAAGCTCCGCCAAATCCAGATTATTACATAAATGACAAAGATGTATTGAATATAGCAGGAGTTGACATAGAAGTCATACATACACCAGGTCATACACCGGGAGGATGTTGTTTTTATATAAGCTCTCAAAACACCCTAATAGCAGGAGATACACTTTTTAAAGGCGGTGTAGGAAGGACGGATTTACCGGGAGGCTCATCCCAAGAGCTATCAAAATCTTTAAGAAAACTTTTTTCTATTTTGCCAAAAGAAACAAGGGTGATATGTGGACACTACGACGATACCACGTTAGAGCATGAGATTAAATTCAATCCATTTTTGAGGAGTCTATGAGCAAGCTAATAGCAGGAGCTTACGCCGGTGAGATATTTACCATAGTTTTTATAGTATCTTACGTGCTTTTCAAAAAAATAGATACTAAAAACTTAGCTGGTAGAATATACGGCCAAATACTTTGGAGATTTTACAAAATAGCCCTTTTAGAGCTTTTGATACTTTTTATCTTGAATACAAGTTTTTATACTTTTATACTTATTTTAGGGCTTTTAGGAAATATATATCTATCTTATTATATGAAAAGCCTAAAACAAAGCATAGGTGACATAGATAAAGTAGATTTCAACGCACCCATAAGGGTTAAGTTTAGGACTATATCAAAAATATCTTCTTTGCTTTTGGTATTTAACATGATACTTGCTATCATATATGTTTTAAGATGATTGGTGAGTTTGAACTTATAAAAAAGCTCACTGCTATTTTAAAAGAAGATACCATAGGAGATGATACTGCTTATATAAAAATAGGTGATAAGGGTCTAAATATTACATGTGATGCTTTTTTAGAAGATGTTCATTTTTTAATACATTATCCTCCAGAAAGTCTTGGCTTTAAGGCTATTTCTATAAACGTATCAGATATAGTGGCAAATGGTGGTAAACCCCTTTACGGGCTTATATCTTTGATGATACCGGATTATATAGAAGAGCGTTTTTTAGAAAGGATATACGAAGGTGTTAAAGCGGCATGCGAGTTTTATAGCTTAAAAATAGTAGGTGGCAATGTATCAAAAGCCTCAAAGCTTGGTATAGATGTATTTTTGATAGGGGAAGTGGATAGGTTTGTATCAAGGAATGGGGCTTTGGTGGGAGATGATGTTTTGGTAACAGGGACTTTGGGGGATTCTTACGCTGGGTTTAAGCTTTTAACATCAAAAAAAGCTTACGAAGAATACGAACTAAGGCTTATAGAAAGACATTTAAGACCAACAGCTAGGATAGATTATATAAACCATATTAGAAAATATGCCAATGCTTCTATGGACATATCAGATGGGCTATCATCGGACTTGTGGCATATAGCAGAGCGCTCCAACGTAGTAATAGAGATAAATAAAGACAAAATCCCTATTTCAAATGAGCTAAAAATCTTTGCTTCAAAAAACCATTTAGACCCATATGAGATAGCTTTATCTGGTGGTGAAGATTATCAGCTTTTATTTTCTCAAAAGAAAGAACACTTTAACCCGTTTTTAGACAACACTGTTATAGGTAAGGTGATAGATAAAGGTAGGGCTTTGGTGCTAATGGATGGAAAAGAGCTTGAAAGAAAAGGTTTTGACCACTTTAAAAAACGATAGAAGATTTAAACATTTACCAGATAAGCTTCAAGATATTCTTATTAAAGAAGTATCAAATATTTACAAACCTATGAATAGTGATAGCATAGAACATCCCAACTTATACGATGATTACTATCAAGAGTTTTATCACAGCATTACTATTGGTCCTTTAGAAGAAGCTTACAATAAGTTTGTAAACCCGAGTCTGGAGCTTTTAAAAGAAAAATCTGTTTTAAATGTACTCGATATCGGGGCTGGAATGTTTGTAAACTCTTCAGTATTGGCTGAAGAGTTTTTAAAACAAAACAAAAAAATAAACATAGTAAGCGTAGACAAGAAGATCCCGCCTTTTGTAAAGCTAAACCACCCATCAGATCGGATAAGGTATCTTTTTTATAAAAGCGGTTTTTCCTTTAGAGATAAGCATATAAACTGGAGGCTTTTTGTAATGGATGCAAGAAAAATAAGATTTGAAAACTACTTTGATTTAATACTCCATGATGGGTTTTCTCCCTACAAAAATCCTTCTTTATGGAGTCTTGATTTTTTATATGTTCTTTCTAAAAGTCTAAGACAAGGAGGTATTTGGGTAAGCTATACTTCAAATAAAAGCGTAGAGTGTTCTTTGAGATTTTTAGGTTTTAAGATAGATTTTATAAAAGGAGTTGGCAGAAAAAGACCATCCATTAGAGCCATAAAAAGCGCTGAGTTTTTTAATATCTTTGGCGCAAAAGACCCTTATTTTATACCGATGAGGGATAAAGATTTAAATCATAGTGAAGAGTCTATAATATCAGATTACTTTTTAAGGGTTTATTTTTTAAAAGCAAAATATCACTCTCCCTCAAAGGATTGAAGCTCTTCCATCAAAGATTTTACCTGATGCATGATAGCCCCAAGCAAAGAGTCTATAGAAGAATTCCAGTAAGATTCGTTAAACACTACCTTTTTTGAAGGCCCTTCACCATCATCTCCTAAATAAGAAATTACAACACAAGGATATTCTTCTTTTTCCTCGCATTCAGTTTCCTCTATACCAGGAAAGCAAATAGCTATATCTATTTCTGGGCTTATAGCCATGCTTTTTATTCTTTTCGCCAACTCTTCAAATTTAGTCTTCGGATATTCCATGTATTAAGAATATAAAAATTGTATAAAAGCTTTCCATAATAAAATGCATAAAATCTATGCTAAAATAAAATTTATGGAATGTATTTTTTGTAAAATAGCCAGCAAAGAAATTAAGTCGGATATAGTTTATGAAGATGAAGAGCTTATGGCTTTTAAAGATATAAAGCCAGTAGCCCCTACGCATGTGCTTTTGATACCAAAAAAACATATAGATGGCGTTCAGGCGTTAAAAGACGAAGATCAAATGCTTGTAGGCAAAATGATTGTAAAAGCAAAAGAAATAGCTGATAAGTTAGGATTAAAAGAGGGCTACAGGCTTGTCTTCAACATAGGAGAATACGGAGGACAGACCATAAACCACATACATCTACACATTATAGGTGGGCGTCCTATGATGTGGCCACCAGGCTGATGCCAGAGTATTTCGTAGGTGAAGGCACTCTTATAAACGCTATTTTGGTGTTTATAGGAGGTTATTTAGGAGATTATCTAAAAGCTCACATAAAAGAATCTATAAAAGAAAGTATATTAAAAGCTTTTGGTTTGTTTTCTCTTGGTATGGCTTACCATCTTTTTCAAGAAGGAGAAAGAGCCAACCTTGTAGATGTTTTGTTGTGCCTAATAATAGGTGGTGTTGTTGGGTATTATTTTGATTTTGAAAACAATTTAGATAAAATCTTTTTAAAAGCTTTTAAAAATATAGGCTCTCCAGAAGGATTTAACACCGCTACAATTATGTTTTGTGTAGGTCCTATCACTATATTAGGATGTATTATGGAAGGCACTAAAGGTCAAAATAGTATCATTTTGTCAAAAGCTGTTATGGACGGTATTAGCTCCGTCATCCTCTCATCTTCTCTTGGAAGGTCTGTAGCGTTTTCTGCTTTTTCAATTTTGATTTATCAAGGGACCATCACCTATTTGTCTTTCTTTTTTAAAAGTTCTGTAAACCAAAGTTCTCTAGAATTAGTTTCTTTTGTAGGCGCTACTCTTATAGCAGCCCTAGGTTTAAAGCTTTTAGGGTTAAAAAACGATTTAAAGCTTTTAAACTTTATACTGGCTCCTATTATCGCTATCTTTTTATAAAAACTTAACACAAACTTCATAAAGATATCTTATAATAAAAGTATGAGTGCAAAGATAGCCATAAATGGATTTGGACGTATTGGTAGGGCGTTTTTTAAAATAGCCTTTGAAAGAGGCTTAGACATAGTAGCTATAAACGATTTAACGGATACGAAGACGTTGGCTCATCTTTTAAAATATGATTCTGTTCATAAGATATGGAAGAAAGATATATCTTATACTGAAGATTCGATAATAGTAAATGGTAAAAGCGTAAAGGTATTCGCTAAAAAAGACCCAGCCGAACTTCCTTGGAAGGAATTAGGCGTTGACATAGCAATAGAATCTACCGGACTTTTTAGAGATAGAGAAAACGCTTCAAAACATATTGGCGCAGGGGCTAAAAAAGTCCTTATATCAGCTCCCGGTAAAAACCCAGATATAACGATAGTCCTTGGCGTAAACCAAGATAATTACAATCCAAAAGAGCACCATATTGTATCAAATGCATCTTGCACTACAAACTGTATGGCACCGGTATGCCATGTGTTAGATAAAGAGTTTGGTATTAAAAACGGTTATATGGTGACAGTACACTCTTATACAAACGACCAACGGATATTGGACCTTCCCCATAAAGATTTAAGAAGGGCCAGAGCTGCTGCTGTCAACATAATACCTACTACTACAGGGGCTGCTAAAGCTGTAACAGAGGTTTTACCACATCTAAAAGGAAAGCTTGGAAGTACGTCAAGAAGAGTGCCTGTATCAGATGGTTCTATAATAGAGCTAACTGCCGTATTAGAAAATCCACCACAAGATGTACAATCTTTAAACGCTGCTTTTAAAAAAGCTAGCGAGACATATTTAAAGGGCATATTAGAATACAGCGAAGAACCTTTAGTATCGTCTGACATAGTAGGAAATCCTCATTCGGCTATATTTGATGCAGAGCTATCCTTTGTAAATGGAGATTTGGTACATGTTGTAGCCTGGTATGACAACGAGTGGGGATATGCTACTCGTCTTGTAGATTTAGCAGAGTTTGTCATAGAAAAAGGCCTATAACATAAGTTGAACTTTATAGATACTGCTGAAATAAAAGTAAAAGCAGGTGATGGTGGTAATGGCGGAGTATACTTCTTAAGAGAAAAATATAGACCATATGGTGGTCCTGCTGGTGGGGACGGTGGCAATGGAGGCTCTGTAATAATTCAAGCGGATTCATCAAAAACAACATTTTTAGATTTTAAGTATAAAAGATATTTTGTAGCTCAAAACGGGGAACACGGCAAACCTAAAAATCAACATGGAAAAAATGGCAAAGACATCATAATAAAAGTACCAGTAGGAACTATCGTCATAGATAAAAATACAAACGACGTACTTTGTGATTTAACAAAACATGGTCAAAGCTGTGTAGTGGCAAAGGGTGGAGAAGGGGGTCTTGGTAACGCTCACTTTGCTACACCAGTAAATCAGGCTCCAAGAAAATTTACTTTCGGTAAAAAAGGAGAAGAGAGAGAGCTTATACTTATATTAAAAACCATAGCAGACATAGGTATAGTAGGACTTCCCAACGTTGGTAAATCAACGCTCTTATCCGTTCTTACAAACGCACATCCGAAAATAGGGGACTATCCTTTTACTACGTTATATCCAGAGCTTGGTGTTTTAAAAGTAGATGATAGGTCTTTTACAATAGCAGATATACCAGGTATTATAGAAAATGCTCACAAAGGAGCTGGACTTGGGCTTGATTTCTTAAAACACATAGAGCGCTCTAAATACTTGATTTTAGCTATAGACCTATCCACTGAAAATCCTGTTAAAGATTTTGAAATTTTAACCACTGAACTATCTCTTTACAATAAAAGCCTAATACAAAAAATAAAAGCGATAGTAGGCACAAAACTTGATATAGCAAAAAAAGAAAATTTAGAGCTTTTAGAAAAAATAAGCAAAGAGAAATCTTTAGATTTTATACCGGTGTCTTCTGCTACAGGACAAAACATAGGATACTTAAAAGAATACATAACAAACTTAATTAACTATTAAAAACATAAAAATCAGTTGTATCAGATACTTATAAATATATATAATATATATCATAGTTATCAAATATTCTTATGATAAGTTATTTTTTATAATTAAAAAGCCCCTCAAAAGAGGGGTAAAAGAAGGATAGGAATGGTTGCATCAAGACGCGAACAATAACATCAATAGTAGCTTTTTTCTCCGCTTACTTTGCCGCTAAATACCTTATAAGCGTATCTTGTATAGAATAGCACTATAGGCATAAATATTATAGTTACTATAAGCATAACGGTTAAGGTAAGAGTTGAAGAAGAGGCGTTGAATACAGTTAGACTGTACTCTGGGTTTATGCTTGAACGCATTAGCACGGGGAAAGAAGCACAGGCTACATTTAAAACGGTAAAAGCATTTACCAATCCTGAAGCATATACCACTTTATCGTATTTACCAGCTTTTAGCAAGTATACATACAATACAACTCCAACAAACATCAACAGGGGTATTGCAAACAATATTGGATAAGTAAAGTAATTTTTATAAAGATAAGGGGCTTCTGCCATGGCTAATACGTTGGTTAAAATAACAGACACTACATATCCTACTACACTTATACCGGCATACTTTTTAGCCATTTCAAAAACAGAGCCTTCGGTTTTGAGTAGAAGATAGGCGGCTCCGTGCATAGCAAACATAAAAAAGCTTACCAATCCCATAGCAAGAGGCACGGGTCTCAAGAGTGTAAAAAATGTACCATGGTAAACAGCATCTTTGTCTATCGGAACTCCTACTACGGCATTGCCTACAGCAACTCCAAAAAGGATGGCAGGCAAGACATTACCAAGCCAATATATAAAATCAAAGGTATGCCTCCATACCATAGACTCTCTTTTGTTGCGATATTCAAAAGCCACAGCTCTTCCTATCAAAGCCCATAAAACAAGAAGTATAGCTATGTAAAAGCCAGAAAAAGAAGCTGCGTAAACAGTAGGGAAAGCGGCGAAGAGCATACCGCCCCCAGCTATAAGCCACACTTCATTACCGTCCCACACAGGAGCTACAGAATTATAAAGGGCTATTCTGTCATGCTCCTTTTTCATAAATATCATGGGAAACGCACTTCCCAAATCAAAGCCATCAGTTATAGAATAACCAATGAGAAATACTCCTGCCAAAAGAAACCAAAGACCTTGCAACGTAAAAAGTCCATCTGGCAAAATACCCATACCTAATCCTCCTTAAGAAATTCTATTGTTATCGTTTAAATCGGTCCTATTAGCGGTAAGCCCTATGCTAACACCGGAAGGAGAAGGAACTGTAGACGAAATAGGCTTCACGTCTTCGTATTCTCTAACCTTCTTTATCATGGTAGTTACATATACATAGAATAGCAACGTATATATCGTAACAAACGTAATAACGGAGAACATTACATTGGAAGTAGTATTAAAAGATACTGCATCGGCAGTCTTGAGAACACCAGTTACTATCCAAGGTTGACGCCCTATCTCAGCAGTCATCCATCCAAGCTCAGAAGCTATAAATGGTAGAGGTATTGAATATAACACGGTCTTTAGAAAGGCTTTGTTTTGATAAATGGTGCCTTTTTTATACAGATAAAGTCCCCACAACGTTACGAATGCAAAGAAGAAACCAAGACCTACCATTATGTGAAATGGCATAAATACAAGGTTTATAGGTGGCAAATCTTTTGAAGATATATTGTATGCCTTAGCATAAGCTTCATCTGCTACTATCTTGTCTTTCAAAGCCGGGTTTGGATTAGAAGCGTATTGAGCTTTTAACATATTTGCCTCATTTGCATAGCTTTGGGCTTTTTGATCATACATAGTAATTAGATCTTTGATACCATAAACTTTTGCATCAAAATTATGATAAGCCAAGAAAGACAATAAACCTGGTATTTTTATAAACGGGTAAGTTTTTTGAGCACTTTGATCTACATAACCAAATACATCTAAGGAAGCTGGTTGTTCTGTTTTCCATTTACCTTCCATCATTGCAAGTTTGAGGGGTTGATATTCTGCCACAAGATGACCAGCCGTATCACCTATAATGATCTCTGCTACAGATACTATAGCGGTAAATATAAGGGCCACCTTCAATCCAGCCTTAGCCATGTCTACATTTTTATTTCTTAGTAAGAAGTAGGCCATTACACCCATAACAAAGAAACCAGCGGTAATTTGCCCTGCTGTTACAGTGTGTAAAAATCTTATAACAGTGGTATGGTTTATAACAGCTTCCCAAAAGTTCGTGAGCTCAGCCCTTATACCTTGCGGAGTTTGAACTATCTTATATCCAGCTGGAGTTTGCATCCAAGAATTTGCTATTAAAATCCAAAGGGCAGACAAATTGCTACCAAGAGCTACCATCCAAGCTGAGAAAGTGTGCATGCCGTCTGATATTCTGTCTTTTCCAAATAAAAATATACCTATAAAGGTTGACTCTAAAAAGAAAGCCATCAAACCTTCGATAGCAAGAGGTGCTCCAAAGATGTCACCTACAAACTTTGAATAGGTAAACCAGTTTGTACCAAACTCAAATTCCATAGTAAGACCTGTAGCCACACCAGCGGCAAAGTTTACTGCAAATAGCTTCATCAAAAACATAGCCAGTTTGTCGTACTTTGGATCCTTAGTTTTGTAGGCTATGGTCTTAACTATGGCTATAAATACAGAGAGCCCCAACGTAAGAGGCACATAAATAAAGTGATTAATCGCCGTAAAGGCGAACTGGAACCTGGACAAGTCGAGCAAGTCCACCATAATCTATACCTCCTTTTAGATAAATTTCAGGTATATGGATCCCAGAACTTCTTAACAAAACCAGGAGTACCTATCTCAAGTATATTGCCGTTCAAAGCTTGCGGTGGTATACCGAGTGGAAGGGGTGCTGGACCAGATATGTTATCTCCCCACGGGGTATACAAACTACCATGACAAGGACAATGGAATATAGGAGTATTAGGAAGATGTACCCCTGGATCTCCATCTGGTTTCCATAAAGGAATACAGCCAAGGTGAGTACAAACACCTATGATAGCGTATACGTTATGGTTACCCAGTATGTCTTTATTGTGATTTTTATATTTATTATCTCTTTCTGGGCCATTCCAATTGAAAGGAGTTGGTAGTTTCATAACAAAAGTAGGAAAACCTCTCCACGATGTAACTCTTAATTCTAAAGGCTTAAATTGAGATATGTCATAAGATACTTTTGACTGCAAACTGGTGGCTGCATTTGGACCTAGACTTTTTAACACTGGATACAGCACTCCTACCGCTGCCATAACACCAAATGCACCAACCGCATATTCCAAAAAATCACGCCTTGAAGCTTCCATGACAATCTCCTTAGGTTGATTAGCATAAACCAACCTACATAACTATAAATTAACTTATAAAATATCATTATACAATGAATTATATCATATGAATAATATAATAAAAAATAATATATTTATGAGAAAATTGTGAATTAACAATGAAAAAACTACTATTCATTTAGTAAATATATACTAATACACTTAAATTTTATTATATTTTTATTTAAAATCCAAAAACAATGCTCTAAGCATTTTGAAGTCTTGTTAGTTATACAATAAGCCGAGATTTATTTAAAACGAGTATTTAAAGCAATACCGAAATCAAGCTGAACATCGTTTTGGTAAAGTTCTACCAATTCATTACCTTTGTTTGTAGGTCTTATGTATGTATTTTTAGTTATTATATCCTTTTCATAATAATTCGCATGCCTTCTTATATCAGCAGTGTATATTTTTGGTGGCGGCTCTTGATATGTTTTAGAAAGGTTTAAAGATTTTATATTATCTACTAAAGTGCTTACCGATGGAAGCCTATTGAAAAAGAAAGAAAAACCTATATCCTGTTTATTTGGCCTAGGTAGCGGCGCCACAAAATTATCTATATTGCGTTTGTGAGTCATAAAATTAACATCTTTTAAAGGTATTCTTATATCAAGAATAAGCGGTTTAGAAAAGGACATATTGGATAATACCAATAAAAAAAGTCCTAAAACTACCACCCTCCGCTTTAACATAAAAATTATTATATGTCTACTAAATAAAATTTCAATGATATAATCTTTTAGTATATAATATAAGCATGTTAAGGGATATATACGTAGGGTTAGTAGATGATAGCTTCATAGGGAAAGAGATAAAGGTCGCTGGATGGATAGATTCCATAAGAGACCACGGCGGTGTTTTGTTTATAGATTTAAGAGATAAAGAAGGTAAGCTTCAAGCTGTTTTAGAAGAATCAGAAAATAAAGAGCTTTACGATATAGCAAAGCATTTCAAAGAAGAGAGCGTAATTGCTATAGAAGGTGTTGTAAGGAGAAGACCCTCTGGGACAGAAAACCCAAAAATAAAATCTGGTAACGTAGAACTTTTAATACAGCGTATTAAGCTTTTAAATGCATCGGAAACATTACCTTTCCCAATAGATGATAATGTTGAAATATCTGAAGAACTTAGGTTAAAGTATAGATATCTCGATTTAAGAAGAAATATCATGCAAAAAGCCATAAAAACAAGAAGTAAGGCGCTTAAAATTACGAGGGATTTTTTTGATGAAAATGGCTTTTATGAAATAGAAACACCTTTTTTAATAAAATCTACTCCAGAAGGAGCAAGGGACTTTTTAGTCCCCTCAAGACTTCATCCTGGTAAATTTTACGCATTACCGCAATCTCCACAGCTTTTTAAACAAATACTCATGATATCTGGATTTGATAGGTATTTCCAGATAGCAAGATGCTTCAGAGATGAGGATTTAAGATCAGATAGGCAGCCAGAATTTACGCAGATAGATTTTGAGATGTCCTTTGTAGAAGAAGAAGACGTCATGGAGATATCGGAAAAACTCCTTTACAAATTATTTTTAGAGCTTTTAGGAATAGAATTAAAAACACCTTTCAAAAGGATGCCTTACAAAGAGGCAATGGAAAAATACGGTTCGGATAAACCAGATACTCGTTTTGGTTTAGAGCTAGTGGATTTAACAGATATATTTAAAAATACAAACTTCAACGTATTTAAAGCGGCTATTGAGCAAAAAGGTATCATAAAAGCTATAAAAATAAACACAATTTTATCAAGAAAGGAAATAGACAATCTTACAGAATATGTAAAAGGCCTTGGCGCCAAAGGGCTTGCTTGGGGTAAAATAGAAAACGGAGAATTTAGTTCTCCTATAGCGAAATTTTTGACTGATCAAGAAGTAAAAGCAATGTTATCAAGGCTTGAAGCAAAAAACAACGAAATGATATTTTTCTCGGCGGATAAACCTAAAAACGTTTATAAAATACTTGGAAATTTGAGGTTGCAGCTTGGCAAGATGTTAAAGCTAATAGACCATTCTAAATTTGAATTCTTGTGGGTTGTGGATTTTCCTATGTTTGAATACAATGAAGAAGAAGGAAGATTAGAGGCTATGCATCATCCTTTTACATCACCAAAAGAAGAAGATATAGAAATGATAATAAACATTCTTGACAAAAACGATAAAGAATATATAATTAATACTTGTGAGAGCATTACAGCAAGGGCTTACGATATCGTGTTGAATGGCGTAGAAATAGGTGGGGGATCTATAAGAATACACAAACCAGATGTGCAAAAGTTGGTATTTAAGCTTTTAAATATATCAGACGAAGAAGCAGATTTAAAGTTTGGATTTTTATTAGAAGCTTTAAAATATGGAGCACCGCCTCATGGGGGATTAGCTTTTGGTTTTGACAGACTTATGGCCATGATGCTAGGTTTTGAATCCATAAGAGATGTTATAGCGTTTCCTAAGACCCAAAAAGGCACATGTCTATTAACTGGTGCTCCAGATGTAGTACCAGAAAAACAGCTAAAAGAACTTCATATAAAAACTGTTTGATGGAACTTTACAAAATACTTTTAAACCTTGGCTACGAAAGAAGAAAAAGCCAAGAGAAAATGTTTAGCATAGTAGAGCGTTATATAAAAAAAGAAGACGATGCTGATTTTGAAAATAATACAGTTTTAATAGAAGCTCCAACTGGTACCGGTAAAAGCTTTGGTTATCTTATACCAATCATAGAGCACAATCAAAAAGCCATAATCTCTACAAAAACAAAGATACTTCAAGAACAGTTAAGAAGAGATTTAGAGTTTTTGTCTTCTATTAGAAAAAATTATTTTGGAAAGGGCATAAACTATCTTATACTAAAGGGCAAAGCCAATTACCTTTGCCTTGATAGGTTTTACGACAAGGAAAACACACTAAAGCAAACCACCATATTTGGAAAAATAAGCTTCGCAAAAGAAATCAAAGACCTAATAGAATCAAACAATTGGGACGGTGATGTAGAATTTACAAATATACCTTCAGAGGTTTGGCAAGAGGTAAATATAGATGAAAATTATTGCGATTCTTACTATAGGAAATCTTGCGTATATTTAAAAGATTGTTTTTACTATAAAAAGCTAAAAGACCAAGAAAAAAAAGCAGATATATTGGTAGTAAACCATAGTCTTTTGGTGTTAAAAGATTTTGAAGATGCCGATGAGCGCATACTTGTAATAGATGAGGCTCACGAGTTAGATGAGGCTTTGGTGAAGTCTCTTACATCGGGTATCTCTGTAAATGGCGCAATGAGACTTTTGGCAAGCGTAAGAGATATGCTACCATTAGACAACAAAACCATGCTAGACGATCTTGATGTAATTGGTATATTTAAAGGTTTATTTGAAAATCTATTTGAAAAAGAAACTAAAAAAGGTAGAAAACCAGCTTCTATACCATTAGACGAGCCATTCTTTGTAAACACTCTAACAAACCTTCTCTACAATCCTATTTACGAAGCTGTAAAAATTATAAAAAGCAATGTAGAAAAAACTGTAATGGATAGGCTAGAATACAAGAGCGTCGTAAGTGCTAGGTTTAAAAGCTTTTTAGAAGAATCTAAACTATTTAAAAAAGAATTTATAAACAGCTTAAGCGTGGATACTTCTCAAACAAACTTAGAGGACAGAACGGAGATAGAGCTATCAAGGTATATAGCTAAATTTAGGACGCTATACAGCAGAGTTTCAAGCATTTACAATACGCTAAAATATATGGAAGATGAAGAGAATAGAGATTATCTTGGTTTTGTTGTGAGTAGAGAATATTCTAAAAGACTAAACGACTACAACTACAAGGTGGAAGCTTTTCCTATTTTCCCCAAAGACGTAATTAGCTTAGATGATTATAAAAGCGTAATACTGACATCGGCCACGCTTGACGAGGAGCTTATGGATCTCACCACAGGCATAAGAGGAGAATACCACTCTTTAGAGCATGTTTTTAACTATCAAAGTGTAAATTTTATCATAAAAAATATACTGCCTAAAAATCAAGATTTATGGAAGGAAGAGCTCATAAATAGTTTAAGATATCTAAGAAGTTATTATGGTAAAGTGCTGGTGCTTCTAACTAGCTATGAACAAATGGAATACATACCAAAAGACGACGATATAATCTTCCAAAATACTACTACCCTAAGAAGAGCCATAGAAATGATAGAAAACGGAGATAAAAACGTATTGGTAGGTGTAGATTCAGTATGGACAGGCATAGATTTGAGAGGAGAGAAAGGGCTTTTGATAGCAAAGCTTCCTTTTGATGCTCCTACAGAGCCGCTCCATTACCATAGAATGAAATATTTTGAAAAACAAGGAATAAACGGATTTCATTATGCTAGAAAAAAAGCTTTTTTACAATTTAAACAAGGTTTTGGAAGATTGATTAGAAGCAAAGAAGATAAGGGTACCGTTATAATATGTGATTCTAGAATACTTAGATATGAAGAGTTTGTTGATTTTATTAAAAGCTTAAAGGTTAAAATATATTATCGCCAGCAAAGAGGCGACTAGAAATATCTTTGCATAAAAAGAGGTAAGCTTGCAGGAGTATAGAGTAAACGAGAAGATTACAGCAAGAGAGGTGAGACTTATAGACGAAGATGGGTCACAGATAGGAATAGTTCCTATAAAAGAGGCTTTAGAAATTGCAAATAGGAAAGGTCTTGACCTCGTAGAAATAGCACCTCAGGCAAACCCACCTGTGTGTAAGATTTTAAACTACAGCAAGTTTAAATACGAGATACAAAAAAAAGAGAAAGAAGCCAAGAAAAAACAAAAAGAATCGGCAATAAATGTCAAGGATATAAACCTAAAGGTTATGATAGACAACCACGATTTAGCCATAAAGATTAAACAGATGAAAGAGTTTTTGGAAGATGGAGATAAGGTTAGGATACGCATAAGGTTTAGAGGTAGAGAAAACATATATCCAGAGCTTGGCAATAAGCTTGTTGATAAAATTATAAATGAACTTAGCGACGTCGGGGTTTTAGAAAAGCCACCCGTTAAAGAAAATGCTTTTCTAACCTTTACATTGCTTCCTAAGAAAAAATAGTTTATAATAATAAGCTTAAAACTAAGTTTGGAGGTTTTTATGAAGGTGAAGATGAAGACCAATAGAACAATGGCCAAAAGGTTTAAGATTACAGCAAACGGCCATATCAAAAGAGCCAGAGCAAACGGAAGCCACTACAATACCAAAAAACCAAAAGATAGGAAAAGAAGGCTAAGAAAGAAAACTCTTATTACAAACCCAACCGTTGAAAGAAAACTAAAACCACTTTTACAAAATGTATAAACACATCTTTTAATGGTATTTATAATAAAGATAGGATCAAACGTACTATCAACAGCGGAGGGAGATTTTGACATAAGCTTTTTAGCCTCAATAGCAGAGGATATCAAAACTCTTCAAAAAAATGGTACAAAGTTTTTAATAGTATCCTCTGGGGCTATTATGGCTGGCAAAAAAATACTAAACATCCAAAAAGACTCTATACTCTCAAGACAGATTTTAGCATCTGTTGGACAGTCAAGGTTGATGTCTTTATACGATAGTATATTTTCAAATTACAACCTTACCATAAGCCAAATACTTATCACTTCAGACGTTTTTACAAACCAAAACATGTTTTCAAATGCTCAAAGAACCATAGAAGGATTATTAGAATACAATATTATACCTATCATCAACGAAAACGACGCCATAGCCACAGAAGAACTTATCTTTGGAGACAACGATTTTTTAAGCGTCTATGTGTCTTATATATCAAAAGCCACAAAACTCATTATATTTTCTACGGCTGGTGGTTTATATACAAAAGATGGGAAAACTCTTATAACAAAAATAGAAGATTTTGATGAAGCTTTTAAGCAGGTAAATCCCACCAAAAGCACCTTTGGTAGCGGTGGAATGCTTAGTAAACTTCAAGCTTCCATGATGGCTTCAAAGCTTGGAGTAGAGGTATTTATCACCTCTAAAAATCAGAGATTGATAGATATATACAACGATAAAGCTTTGGGTACTAAAGTACCAGCTTCTAAAAACCCAAAAATAAAACCAAAAGATATTGTTAAGCTTGCCCAATACCCAAAAGGAATAATCTATGTAGACGAGGGAGCTAAAAAAGCTGTATCAAATAGAAAAGCTCTTCTTGCAATAGGAATAAAGGGGTACGATGGCATATTTAAAAAAGGTGATATAGTGAGTATAGTAGATGAACAAAACGTTATGGTAGGAAAAGGTAAAATTCAATACGATTCCAAAGAGCTTAAAAATATAATAGGTAAAAAAAACAAAGAAGTTATAAAAACTGACGATATTTACGTAATATAAATATTTAAAACCATATAAAAATAAGCTTTTATCATGTAAGATATAACTATGTTAAAAGAACTACTAAGCACATCCATATTCCTATTAACTATGTTTCTTGTAATAAAGCAACCCAAAAACATTCCGATAGGTTTATCAGCGACGATTGGAGCCTTTTTAAGTCTGTTGTTTGGTATTGTCAGTTTGAAAGATGTTTATGAAGTGATAAAAATAGTTTGGGATGCAAGCTTAGCGTTTATCGGTATTATTTTTATATCTGTGGTACTTGATAATATAGGATTTTTTGAGTGGGTTTCTTTAAAAGCTATAGACAAAGCAAACGAAGATGGTTTAAAGCTTTATATTTATATGCTTTTAATAGGAGCTTTTATATCAATATTCTTAGCCAACGACGGGGCAGCCCTCATGCTAACTCCTATAGTTTATTCTAAGATAAAACATCTAAACTTAAAAGAAGAAGGAGCAAAAGCCTATATGATGGGTGGTGGGTTTATATCTGACACCGCTAGCATAGGCCTTGTAATATCAAACCTTACCAATATAATTACAGCTGACTTTTTTCACATAAGTTTCATAGCCTATGCAAAAACTATGTTCTTAGTAAATATAGTCTCTATAATAATGTCTATCTTGGTTTTGGTGGCTTTTTATAAAAACGATATACCAAGAACCTACAAAAAAGAAATCTTAGAAGACAAAAAACCAGAAGACGCCATAAAAGATAAGCTTTTATTTACTATGGCTTGGCCCATCGGTGTTTTCACGATGGCATTGCTGTCAATTTCTCATATTTATAATATCCCGACATCATTTGTTATAATATTTGCTGGTGTTTTAATCTCTCTTATAAGCCTAAAAAACAAGAAAATCAATTTAAAGCATATCCTTATAAAAGAAACTCCTTGGCAAATACTTATTTTCTCGGTGGGTATGTATATAGTAGTGTTTGGTTTACAAAATGTATTTTTGGCTCATGTCATACCAAATGTTATCAAACATATGATAAGTGCTGGTAAATTTGTATCAATAATGGGAGTTGGACTTTTGTCAGGTGTTATGTCTGCTATTATAAATAATCTTCCTACCGTTATGCTAATAAATCTAAATTTAAAATTAGCTCACGCACCCCAACATACAACAAATATACTTGCCTTAGCAAACGTTATAGGCACTAACATAGGTCCAAAGATGACACCCATTGGGTCTTTAGCTACGCTACTCTGGCTTCATGTATTGAACAAAAAGGGTTTGGATATATCTTACAAATACTATATAAGAGTGGGAATAATTCTAACCATACCAGTTCTTATTATGACTCTTCTTAGTCTTTACATAGTTGATAGTTTTTTGTTGCATTTTTAGCATATATTAGGTATATTATTAATGATGAATATAGATAAACTGAAAGAAGAGTTTAGGGCTTTTCTTAAGAAACATAATTATAAAATCACAAAGAATAGGCTGGATTTGATAGATGTGATAGCCAACTATAAGAAACACTTTGAAATAGAAGAGCTTGTAAGCTATATCCAAAGCACTCAAAAACTGGCATCGAGAGCGACCATATATAGGACTGTAAAACTTTTGATAGATTTTGGTATCATAAAAGAAATAATCAAACAAAACAACAAAACCATATATGAATTTTACACCCAAGAAGGGCATCACGACCATCTTATATGTATATCTTGCGGGCGAATCATAGAATTCTTTAATGAAGACATAGAAAATTTACAAGAAGAGATATGTATAAAACACAATTTCTTACCTACTTATCATAGACTCGAAATATTTGGACTATGCGAACAATGCTTGAAAGAAAAACAACCTACCAAAGAAAAGTAAACTTTTATGAAACTGACGCTCAGGGAGTAGTGCACCATTCCAACTATTTTAGATATTTTGAAGAAGCTAGAGGGTATCTTTTAGAGCACTTAGGGCTTCCTTACTATCAAATGCACAACGAAGGTTTTTTTGTGGTGTTGGTAGAAGCAAATATAAGAATAAAGCATCCCATCGTTTATCAAGATGTTTTTAGTATAGATACAACCGTTGACATTAAAAACGAGTTTAGTCTTTATTTTGATTATAAAATATATGTAGACGATAGGCTTTGTGCTATTGGAAACACAAAACATTGTATAGTAAAAGATGGCAAGCTTATAAAAATACCGGATTTTCTTTTAAGGATTTTAGATGCTGGATAAAACTTACATAGATTTTATAGAGGATAAGGTTTACAACAAAGAAGAAGCGCTAGAGTTTTTTGAAGCCCTTCTAGAAGCTCATCCACACAAAGATAGCTTGGTATCATATCTTAACCCAAGAAGATTTTTACTGCTTTTAGAATTAGGAGAGCGTTCTAGCTGTATAAAGAAATTTATCCTAAAACACCCAACCGTATTTGAAGAAACGATACCAGAGCTTTGGTATAAAATAAAATCAAAAGACAGTTACCTAAAGGAGATAGATAAGCTATACTCATCTTCTTCTATGAACTTTGAAGAATTTTTAGCTTTTTATAGAAGAAGAGAGTTGATGAGGCTTGTGGCAAAAGATATACTAGGCACAGAAGAATTAGAAGATATACTCTTAGAATATTCAGCCTTGGCAGATGCTCTTGTCGAAAGCCTTATAAAATATATATCTAAAGATAACGCGAAAGACCTTCTTATAATAGGAATGGGTAAGCTTGGTTCCAATGAGCTTAATTTTTACTCTGATATAGATGTTATGTTTTTTTCAAAAGAGGACAGCCAATATTATGATGAAGTTTGCAAAAAATTTATGAAAAGCATAAATACAAATACAAGAGAAGGAGAGATATATATTACTGACGCAGATTTAAGGCCTTTTGGGAAATCTGGTCCTATTGTAATGAGTATAGAAGCAGCGGAAGACTATTATGAAACGTATGGTAGATTTTGGGAAAGGATGGCTCTCATAAGAGCGAGAGCAGTTTATGATGAATCACACCTTTTTTCTAGCTTTTACAAAAACATAATAATACCTTTTGTATTTAAAAAATCCATAGACCAAAGAGACTTAGACAATATAGCTTTGATGAAAGAAAAAATAGAACTCGAACAAAAAAGAAAAACCCTATCGAAAGGCTACAACGTAAAAACCGGCGAAGGCGGTATAAGAGAAGTAGAATTTAGCCTTCAGGCAATGGCCCTTCTTCTTGGTGGCAAAAAACCCCTTTTAAGAGATGGAAACACTTATAGGCTTATAATGAAGTTAGAACAAAATGGTATTCTATCAGAAGAAGAAAGCAAATCCTTAAAAGAAGCATACACTTTCTTAAGAAGATTAGAGCATCTTATACAGATAAAAAATTGCGTCCAAGACCACACTTTGAAGGATCAAGATGTAGATAAGTTTGCGTTTTTTATGGGCTTTTCAAAGGAAGAATTTAACAAAACATTGAATTTACACAAAGAGAAAGTAAAAGAGATTTTTGACAACCTACTTCCAAAAAATAGAAAAAAGCAGACATTAAACCCTTGCCAAGAAGCCATTATAATAGAGGATATAGATACATTTTCTCAGTGTATACCAAACATAAAAAATCCCAAAATGTTTTTCAGTACAATACTTGGTATATTTCAAGGGAAAGAAGGTATATATTTATCAGAAAAAGAACGTCAAAAGTTTTTAGAATATTTACCAATTCTTTTGAAAAAAATAAACATTTCCAAAGAACCAGAGATGATATTGAGAAACCTGGAAAAATTTATAATGAGCAAAACCGGAAAGCGTATAATATTTGAAAAGGAAAGCATATTTGAATCTCTTTTAGATATATTTGAAGCATCAAACACGATATCCACAGAAATATCAAGATACCCAGATACTGTAGAGGATATCTTGACACTTTACCAAGATTTTCCTACAAAAGAAGAGATAAAAAGAGACTTAGAAAATTACAGAGCACTTGATTTAGACAAGCTAAATCTTTTTAGACGCTTCAAAAGGATATGGGAAATAAGAATAATATTAAATTACATAACAAGATCTAAAAACCTTTTAGGGCTTTTTGAAAGTTTATCAAACTTAGCAGAGATAGTAATAGAAGACAGCTTTGAGCTTAAAAAAGGAACACTTGTGATAGCTCTTGGTAAATTTGGCTCTAAAGAGTTAAATATAAATTCGGATTTAGATTTATGCTTTGTTGCAGAAAATAACCAAAGCAAGGTAGAATCTGTTCAATATATTCAGAGCTTTATAAAATTTTTAACATCTCACACAAAAGAAGGATATCTTTACGCGGTGGATTTCAGATTAAGGCCTATGGGGCAAAAAGGAGAATTAAATCCCACGTTGGATTTCTATAAAAACTATTTTGAAAATGAGGCTAGGTTTTGGGAACGTTTAAGTTGGACTAGGTACAGGATTATAACAGGAGACAATGAACTAAAAGAAAGATTTGAGAGCTTAGTAAATAATTTTCTATTTGGAAAAGATATTACAGAAAAAGAAGCTCAAGAAACACTAAATATGAAAATGGAAATAGAAAGAAACCTAAAATATTCAAAAGATAAGATAAATATAAAGCTTGGTGCAGGCTCTATGATGGATGCTGAGTTCATAACACAGCTTTATATTCTAAAAGAAAAGTTAAGAGAGACTTCCATGTTAAAAGCCATGGAAACTTTAGAATCTAAATATCCTTTTTTCAAAAGATTAAAAGAGTTGTACCTATATCTTAGAGGGTTGGAAACTTCTATAAGGCTAAAAAGAGAAGGCTCATCGTCTACGTTAAGTTATATTGATTTTGGAGAAGATACTTTTAACAAAACAAAAGAGATAATGAGAGAAATAAGAAGCATATTTCTAGAAAATATAAAACTCTAAGAATATTATGATCCATATCATACTATTACCTCTTGACAAAAACTTTTAGGTGATGTATATT
>JAGDWZ010000045.1:0-24075 GCA_023269915.1 Hydrogenobaculum sp.
ATATCTATCTTTATATTTCTAGACATAGCCCATTTTATGGGAAGGTATGGCTCTTGCAAGAAAAGGCGTCCTATTGCTACAAGATCTGCTCTTTTGTTTTTTATAATCTCGTTTGCCATATCAAAAGATGTGATACCGCCTACCGCCATGGTCATTATGTTTGCCTCTTTTTTTATGGTTTCTGAGAAAACTATCTGATGAGCTCTATAATAATCGTTTGGCGGTGCTCCAAAAGCTATACCACCAGAAGAACAGTCTATCACATCAACATCTTTGGTTTTTAGGATTTTAGCAAGGGCTATAGAATCTTCTAAGCTCCAGCCTCCTTCTACGTGGTCTGTTGCCGATATTCTCACAAAAAGAGGCATTTCTTTTGGTATTGTAGCTCTCACTTTTTCTACTATTTCTATTAAAAGCCTTATACGGTTTTCAAAAGCCCCGCCGTATTCATCTGTTCTTTTGTTTGTAATAGGAGATAAAAACTCGTTGAGAAGATATCCGTGAGCCGCGTGTATTTCAATCACGTCAAACCCAGCTTCTAAAGCCCTTTGAGCAGCTTTTACAAACTTTTCTACGATATTTTTAATATCTTCTTTGGTCATTTCCTTTGGTGTTTTCCAGTTGCTGGCAAAAGGTATTGGGCTTGGGGCTATTATCTCAAGCTCATCATCATAACCAAACTTTTCAAATCTATCCCAAGGTCTTCCACCAAGGGCTTTCCTACCAGCATGAGCAAGCTGTATACCTACTTTTGCTCCAAAACTATGGCATATATTTACTATACGCTTTAGGCCTTCTACATGCTCATCTTTGTATATGCCAAGGTCTTGCTTAGAGATAACTCCTTCAGGAGATACGGCGCAAGCTTCTGTAAAAATAAGTCCAGTCCCGCCAGCTGCCCTTGACCCGTAGTGGGCTATGTGAAAGTCATTTACAAAGCCATCTTCCGAAGAATACATACACATAGGGGACATAACGATACGGTTTCTTAAAGACAAGGATCCAATTTGTATAGGTGTAAAAAGGTTTTCTTTCATATTTTTAAGTTTAACAGATTAAGAAGAAATTTAAAAGGGCAGAAACTATAAAAATAAGATGAAATTGTCAGTTAAATAATATGACAAAAAGCATGGGCCTGGAAGGACTCGAACCTCCAGCCGGACGGTTATGAGCCGTCTGCTCTGCCTTTGAGCTACAGGCCCTTAATCAAATGTTGAGTGGCGGAGCAGACGGGATTCGAACCCGCGACCTCCGACGTGACAGGCCGGCGTTCTGGGCCGGCTGAACTACTGCTCCAGCCATCTAGATATTATACTATAAACTATAAATTTTGTCCATATCAATTAATTTAGCTTCTTCAATAACTTTTGAACGATTAGCCGGTGGTATAGAGTTTATATCTATATTTGGTTTTAGGTTTTTAAGATGAGAGAGATATTTTACTATACGGTTCATAACATCCACATTTCCTTCTGTGGCAAAAAGGGCTAACTCTTCCAAGTCAAAAGGTTTTAATAGCATGTAAAGCTCCGATGGTTTTTTAGCTTTTAGTATTTGTGATATATGTTGTTTGACATTTATGTTAACAAATTTGTAAACAAACGCCGGCGCACTTACACCTTTTAATATATCTTCTAAAGAAGGAGCGTTTTTTACCAAAAGCCAAAAGAATATCCAAGGGGCCTCTTTGAAAGGCTCTTTGTATTCTAGCAAATACCAATCGGAGAACATTTTAAGGTTTTTGGATTTTTCTTCTATGTAAAGATAATCTGGCTTGTATTCAAACAAAGATTCTATAATGCCGTATTTTTTGTAAGTTTCAAAAATGTTTTCAAATGCTTTTTCTTGAAGAGCTATTTTTAGTTCGTTGAATATCCTGCCTTTTGGAGCATATTTTAGCATGTCTTTTTGTAGAGCCTCTTCCAAAAGCCTTTTTGTGTCTTTTGAAAGTCTAAAGTTTAGCTTGGCTTCAAACCTTATAGCCCTTAGTATTCTAACTGGGTCTTCTATAAAACTAAGGGGATGTAAAACCCTCACAATTTTATTTTTTATATCGTTTAAAGCCCCAAAATAGTCTATTACAGTACCAAAATCCTCTTCATCGAGAGAAAGAATAAGCGTATTTATAGTAAAATCTCTTCTAAAAAGGTCCTCTTTTAAAGAGGCTTTTGATACTATAGGATAAGAACCTGGCTTTTCGTAATACTCTCTTCTGGTGCTTGAAATCTCTATTTTAAAACCTTTATATTTAAAGTGTATGCTGTTAAAATCCCCAAACCTATGGGTTTTTATACCTTTTGATTTTAATGTGTTTTCTAACGTATCTATATCCCCTTCAAAAACAAAATCAATATCGTAAGAGGGTCTGTTTAAAATTATATCTCTTACCACACCGCCCACAAGATAAAGTTTTTCTTCTTTTGGCACGACGCTTTTTATATCTTTTACAATATCTATTGTATAAGAAGGTATATTTACTCGTTTTGTGGAAATCTTTTGCTCTTCATCTTCGGTGATATGTCTTATTAAATCTGACTTTGTTATTATTCCCACTAGCTTTCCCTTCTCATCTAATACCCCTATCATAGGTGCCAAAGGGTTTTCCAAAAACACTTTCTCGGCTTCCCAGATAAAATCGTTTTCTTTTAAAAGCGGTATACTTATTAAAAGCTCTTTTATTTTGCTCTCTTTTGAAATATCAAGAGCCTTTGCCAATATCTTTTTGGTGATAGCACCTATCACATATCCATTTTCATCTAAAACTGGGGCTTTTGAGATTTTGAAGTTTGAAAGTGTGTGAAAAGCTTCTTCTACGCTCATATCTTCTTTTAAGGTAAGCGGGTTTTTTGTCATAATATCTTTTAATGCTATCTTTGGGTTTTCTTCTTTTAAAAGCTCTAAAATTATACTTTTTAGCTTTTTAGAAGATACAAAATTAAGCTTTAAACCAGAGGCAAGCGCATGACCGCCTCCTCCTAACTTTGATAAGATATTTTCTACATCTATAGTTTTTGACCTTGCCACTACATAGGTATTTGTAGAAGAAGACATAATGATAAAGTAAGCATCAAGGTTTTCAAGCTCTTTTACATCTTTTAAGTTCTCAATTATACTTTCCTGAGCCCCGTCAAGCACTATAAAACCAATTTTTTTCTGGTTTATGTTTACAATCTCCAAGCTCTTTAAGGATTCTTCCAAACTCATCAAGTCTTTTAGGCTTATGTAAGATTTTACATATTTATTTACAAATTCTACATCAGCACCCTTTTTTATAAGATAAGAAGCGATTTCAAAATCCTTTGGACTTATAGCCTTTATAGAAAAATAATTAGTATCGTCGTATATACCACAAAGCAATACAGATGCATCTTCTTTTGATATAAATATATCTTTTTTTATAAGATGCTCTACTACAAGAGTGGTGCAAGCTCCAAGGGTTTCATCTATGTGAGCCTCTAAAAATGGCTCTTCTTCTATATGTTTTACATGATGGTCAAAAAGCGTTATTTTTTTAATGTTTTCTTTTTTTAAAAGCTCAAAAACAAAATCCAAAGAAGAAAAATCCACTGTAAAAATATGTATATTTTTTAAACCTTCCAAAGAGTTGATTGTTTTAAATTTATCTTTTATATCCTCAAAAAGTTTTTTGGCTTTTGGGCTAAAAGAAGTATAAAATAATTTTGCATCTTTTTCTAAAAGCGATAAACCGTATATAGAAGAAAGAGCGTCTAAATCGGCGTTTGGTGGAAGTAAAAGTATCTTAGCGCTTTCTTCGGACAAAGGCTCTTACCTCTTCTAAGGGCTTTGTGTTTAGGACGCGTTCTTTTAAAGCCCAGCCTCTTCTTGCAAGTCCTACCCCTACTTTCATAAACTGAAGATGAGAAGAAGAATGAGAATCTGTTACTATACTTATCATTACTCCTCTTTCTACGGCGAGTCTAATGTTGTCTGGGGACAAATCGGCTCTTGGTATATTTAACTCTAAAGCTGTATTTGTGTCAAGGGCAGCTTTTATAACCTCTTCCATATTTAAAATATACCCATCTCTATATCCGTAGTTCTTCCCGGTAGGATGTCCTATTTGATTTACGTATTTGTTGTGGCAGGCTTTTAAGATGCGCTTTGTGTTGTCTGTGTTTGGTGACATATGTGAGTGAATAGAAGCTATTACGTAGTCAAACTCTTCCAAAAAGCTGTCTGGTAAGTCCAAAGACCCATCTTCTAAGATATCCACCTCGCACCCTCTTAATATGGTCATATCTTTGTATTCTTTTTGGACTTGCTCTATCTCTTTCCACTGAGTCCTAAATCCAGCCTCATCAAGCCCTCCAGCTACTCTTAAAGACTTTGTATGGTCTGATATTACAATATACTTATACCCAAGCTCATAACATGTTTGTACCATTTGCCTTAAAGAAGCTTTGCCGTCCGAATAAGTGGTATGCATGTGAAAATCACCCTTTATATCATCGTATCCCACTAGTTCTGGTATTATACCTTGCATGGCAAGTTCAATTTCGCCTTTGTCTTCTCGTATTTCAGGGGGTGGCATCGCCATACCCAAAACGTTGTAAATATCTTCCTCTTTTTCCCCGCCAAGCCTTTTACCTGAAGCTATTTCAAAAATACCGTATTCGCTTATTTTATAACCTTTTTCTTTGGCGATATCTCTTATTTTTACGTTGTGCTCTTTAGAGCCTGTAAAGTATTGAAGACCTGAGCCCCATTCTTCTGGTTTCAAAACCCTTAAATCTACCTGTTTTGAGTTTTTAAGAAGAATAGAAGTCTTTGTTTCACCGCTTCCAATGACTTGCTCTATATCTTTATAACCTTTAAAATAATCATGTACTTTTTGAAAATCTTCTTTTTTAGCAGATACAAGTATATCTATATCCCCTATGGTCTCTTTCATGCGCCTTAAAGAACCAGCCACCGATATGTTTATTATCTCTTTACAACCTTTCATGTAGTTTAATATATCTTGAGCCAAAGAGTAGGCTTCTGTTATAAACATTCTCTCTTTTGATTGTTCAAAAAGAGCTATACCTCTTTTTATATTTTCTATCTTTTTGGGACCAAAGCCTTTTATGGTCTTTATACGTGGGTCATCTAAAGCTTTTAAAAGCTCTTCTTTGTTTTTTATACCAAAAACATCGTAAAGAGTTTTAAGAGTTTTGGGTCCAATACCTGGAGCATCCATAATCTCCAATAGCTCTTTGGGGACTTTTTGCAAAAACTCATCGTGTTTTTTGATACGTCCAGTTTTTAAATACTCTTCTATCTTTTCTAAAGAAGATTCTCCTATACCGTGTATTTGGTTTGCAGTGAGGTACTCTTTTAGCTCTTCTACGCTTTTTATATCCTTATCTATTTCAAAAAGAATATCTGCTACTTTCTGATAAGCAAGCACTCTAAACCTGTTTTCCCCCAAAAACTCTGCCGCTAGAGCCATTTCTTTAAATAGTTTAGCTATGTCTTTAGTAGATGCCATAAGGTTTATTATACAACGATTTTGTTAGAATGCTATGTTGTATATAAAAAGCCCAAAACCTATCAAAGCAGATATCAATGATACGTAGAAAAACTCTTTTCTTCTGGTGAGGGCTGAAACCGATGCCACAGCGATACCTATTTGTAAAAGAAGCTGCGCTATCATAAATATATGATGCTTTTCATAATAATGTTCGCTTTGAATAGTCTTTTGTTCTACTTGTTTTTCTAAGTCTTTGGCTTTTTTCATGATTTCTTCTTTTTGCTTTTTATACTTTTTTATATATTCTTCAAACTTTGGATTTTCCTTTATATAGTTTGCTATGGTATACATATGGTATCTCATATCTTTGGCTTGGTAGTAGTTCCAAAGGTCTGTGGCCTTGTTTTGCAAAAGCACCGCGTCGTTTTTGGCTACTATGGTTTTTGTGACGTATATTTCTGATTGCATACTCACAAGACCGCTTATTACAGCCATTATGGTAGTAGCTAAAGATACCCACAAAAGCCACTTCTCTTTAGCTTTTTCTTCCTTTATGGTTTCTTCTATAAGCTCTTTGGCGTGCTCTTCAATAGGACTTTCTTCCATCAGTCAATACCCTCTGAGTTATATTCATCTAAAGGATGGCTTTTTGAAGATACACCACCCCAAGGTTTTTTACCGTAGAATAGAGCATTTATATCTTTTATATTTTTTAGTGTTGAGCTTTTAAAAGAGACGTTTCTTAAATCTGTGTTTATAAAATCTATATTTTCTAATATGCTTTCTTGAAAGTAAGAACCTTTTAATATAGCATCTTTAAAATTTATACCCTTAAGACGCGTATTTAAAAATGAAGCATCAAGTATTTGAGCTTTTTCCATGTCGGAGTTTATTATATCACAACTTATGAATTTTGCAAGACCCATAAAGGTATATCTAAAAGAGCAGTTTTCAAAAAAGCATTTGTTGAAGCTAGTCCTTTGAAAATTTGCCCTATCAAAGACGCAATTTATAAACTTACAATTGGTAAAATCTGCCTCTGGTATAAAACACTCTGTAAAATCTACATCTTTGAATGTTGCATTTTTAAAACTAGCACAGGTAAAGGTAGAAAAACAAAGGGCAGAGCCCTCAAGGCTCAAACCCTCTATTGCTTCATTTGAAAAATCGCAAGAGGTTGCATTACCTTCTTTAATCTTTTCTAAAAACCTCATACAGGTAATACTTTGCACTCGTCTATAAAGATTTGGGGGTTTATATCTTTTGAGGCTTTGTACCTTTGCTTTATTTCGTTTACTCTATCTTGATAAGTGGGTTCTTCTTTTTTGTAGAATATGCCTATAGGCACTTTAGCAGATTCGCTGTAATAATGCTCCAAGTCTTTCATAGCAAGTTCTAAGGCTTTTTGTAGGTTATCTATTTCTTTGTGGCCGTTTTCGTTTATGTCAATAGTTTTATCTTTATAGTATTTAAAAGTGTCTACTTTGTTGTAGGTGGGGCATGGAGATATGATGTTTACAAAGCTAAATCCTCTATGAGATATGGCCTGTTTTATTATATCGCTCATATGTTTTAAGTTGCCGGCATAAGTTTGTGCTACAAAGGTAGCCCCAAAAGTAAGCATGTAGGATATGGGATTGACAGGTTTGTCTATAGAGCCAAAGGGCGTTAAAGAGCCGTAAAGTCCTTCTCTTGAAGTGGGTGATATTTGGTTTTTTGTAAGACCATACACTTGATTGTCCATACAAAGTACCGTGATGTCTATGTTTCTTCTAGCAGCATGCGGGTTATGGCCAGAGCCTATAGAAAACAAATCTCCATCTCCAGCTTCTACTAAGACGGTAAGGTTTGGGTTTGCAAGCTTTACACCTATGGCGGTAGGTATAGCTCTACCATGAAGCACATGCATACTGTAATTTTTTAAGAATAGTGGCGCCCTTGATGAGCATCCTATACCAGACACAGATACTACATTCTCTGGTCTTATTTTAAGTTCTGATAAAGCTTTTGTAATAGCGCTTATAACACCAAAATCCCCACACCCAGGACACCAAGTGGGTTCTATATCGCTTCTATAATCTGCTGGTTGAAGTTCTAACATTTGTTCCATAAAAACCTCCTTAAATTAAACCGTAAGCTTTTTCGCCGTAAATATGCTCAGGAGTAAATCTTCCTTCTGTTATCTCCTGATTTTCCATCAAAAAGTCCACTATATCCTCTATTTCTTTTGGTATAAATGGTTCTCCTCTGTAAATGTTGTAAGATATGGGTCTTATGTGGGTTCTGTCTTTTATAACTGTGGCCAGCTGTCCGTAGTAGTTGGTTTCTGGTATTAGTATACGTTTTGAGCTTTTAGCAAAATATTCAAAAACATCTTCTTTTACTGGCCATAAAAGCCTTGGATACATGGCGTTTATTTTGAGTCCCCTACTTCTTAATCTTTGAACCGCTTCTTTTGCGATGGATGCTGTAAGACCCCACGTTATTATGCCTATGTCTGCATCTTTATAAGGGGCATCTATTTCTATAAACCTATCGTAATCCTCTTCTAACAGTTTTTCAAGCTTTTTAAAACGTTTGTTCATTTGATAGGTTCTTATGTCTGGTCTGTTTCTTGGGTCTGAATTTTCTTGCCTTTCAAGACCCGTTATAGCGTGTATGGCGTTTGGATCTCCTGGAATACCCATAGGAGTAATACCATCTTCTGTAAACAAAGCGTATCTTAAAAATCTTCCATGTCTTATAAACTTTTGCTCTTTATCTTCTTCTGCCTTATAGATAAGCCTATTTACTACGTTTAACTTGGACAAGTCTGGGGTTGGGAAAGCCTCTGCTCTTAGGCTCATAGCGGCATCTGTAAGCATTATAACTGGCATTTGATATTTTTCTGCCAAGTTAAAAGCTTCAACGGCCATGTAAAAGCTATCTTCTACTGATATTGGAGCCAAAACTGCTCTTGGTATTTCACCGTGAGATCCATATACAGCGTGATATAAATCTCCCTGCTCGTGTTTTGTGGGCATTCCAGTGGCCGGTCCTACCCTTTGCACATCTACTATTACCACCGGGGTCTCTGTCATGCCGGCATAACCTATGAGCTCTGACATGAGCGAAAGACCAGGTCCTGATGTAGCCGTCATGGCTTTTGCGCCAGCAAAGGAAGCACCTATTGCCATAGCCAAAGAAGCTATTTCATCTTCTGCTTGATAAAGCCAACCATCCTTTCTAATTAAATCTTCTACTATATAATTTCCAACGGACGTAGCTGGTGTTATAGGATAAGCGGCGTAAAACTCACAACCCCCAGCTATACAACCTTTTGCTACCGCTTGATTACCTTCCATGATTACTACATCTTTTAAGCCTATAGGTGGTGGGAATTCAAAACCGTCTTTTTTAACAAGATTTTCTTTTACATATTTCATACCAGCTTCAAGAGCTTGATAGTTCATATTTACTATTTTTTCGCCTTTTCTAGAGAATTTAGCCTTTATAGAATCTTTTAAAGATTCAACTGGTATGTTGAAAAGACCTGCTAAGGCTCCTAAAGCTACTATATTTTTGGTGATATAGGCTTTTATCTCGTTTTTTGCTATATCAGAAAGAGGCACCGGATACATAATTACGCCTTCGTGCTCTTCCGGTTCAAAATCTGAAGAATCGTAAACAAGCACTGTACCGGGTTTTAGATGTTTTTTGTTGTAGGAGTATGCCTCTCCGTTGAAGCAACATAGTATATCAAAACCATCGCCAGTGCTATAAAGTTTTTCATCTGATATCCTCACGGTGGAATTAGCGTAACCACCTTTGATTTCAGCGGGAAAGCTCTTAAAGTTCACAACATGATAACCAGATCTCACCGCTGCTTCTGTCAAAAAATCTCCAGCCGAGATGACACCTTCACCACCTTCGCCACCAACCTTGATAACAAGGCTAAAACTCATAAACACCTCCTAAATTAGTTAGTACTTAAAAACAACCTTTTAAATTCTTATTAAATAAATATGCACTTACACAATAATTTAAAAATACACTAAATCATAAAAGCGCGCCTATAGGCGCGCTACAATCTCTTAAGCTGGCTCTATTCTTACGATAACTTCGTCTGGAGTTATATTTTCACCAGGTTTGGCGTATATTCCTTTTACTACACCGCTTATAGGAGCGTGTATTTCATTTTCCATCTTCATTGCTTCTACTATAGCTACCGTTTGTCCCTTTTCTACCTTGTCACCCTCTTTTACCAAAATCTTTGAAACTTTACCGGGCATAGGTGGTACTGCATCGCCTTCTTTTTCTGGTCTTGGTCTTGTGCTACCAGCTTGAGCTGGCTGGCTACCTTGCTTAGCTTGTCCTGAAACAAGAGCTTCTGCTATAGGATAAAGTTGTATCTCTTCAAGCTTTCCGTTAACTCTTACGTAGTATTTCTTTGGTTTTCCAGGTTCTTGGCTTGGAGCTACACCTTCTACTTTGACTTTAAACTTATCGCCATGATAGGTTATATCAAACTCTACAGGTGCTGCGTTCTCTACAGTACCTGGCTTTGTTTCTACTATATCGGTGGTGTCTATGGCTATGTCGGGGGTTAATTCGCCGTTTTCTCTGGCTTTTAAGAATTCCATAGCCTGCATTGGGAATAAAACATAAAGGAGTATATCTTCTTCTGATTTTGCTAAAGGTCCAAGCTCTTGCACAGCCTTGTCCCAATCGTTTGGATCCGCCAAGTCTCCTGCTCTTATGTCAAACTTAGGTTCTTTTCCAGGACCAAGTATCTTTTCTACAAGCTCTTTGGCTATAGGACCTGGTGGTCTTCCATATTTGCCTTCTACATAGTCTCTAACTTCTTTTGTGATGGTTTTATACCTTTCACCGGTGATTACGTTTAGAACCGCTTGTACGCCTACTATTTGAGAAGATGGTGTAAGAAGAGGAGGATAACCAAGGTCTGCTTCTACGTGAGGTACTTCCTCTAAGGCTTCTTCCATCTTATCGGCTGCGTTTGCTTCAACGAGCTGAGCCACCATATTTGATATCATACCACCTGGTATTTTGTGTATAAGCACTTTTGCATTTACACCAGCGTACTCAGTTTCGTACTTTCTATATTTTCTCTTTATCTGTCTTGTGATTTCAGCAAGCTCGTCTAAAATCTTTAGGTCTATACCAGTATCGTATGGTGTGCCTTGTAGGGCTGCTACTACGCTTTCTGTGGCTGGGTGCGATGAGCCAAAAGCCAAAGGCGATAAAACGGTGTCAAGCATATCAACACCAGCCAAGACAGCCATCATGTGGTTCATAATGGCAGTACCGCTCATATCGTGATTGTGAAGAAGCACTTTTATCTTATCGCCAACCTTTTTCTTTATACCTCTTATAATGTTGTAGGTATCAAGCGGCATCAATATACCTGTGGCGTCTTTGAAAGATATCCAATCTGGCTCTAAGTCTATTAGTTCATCGGCGTAAGCCATCCACTTTTCTAACGTGTGTACCGGGCTTTTAGTATAGCTGATTTCAGCGTGCACTTCACCGCCAAATTCTTTTATAGCTTTGCAAGCCACTTCTATATTTCTGTTGTCGTTTAAAGAGTCAAACACTCTAAATACAGTTATGCCGTTTTTTATAGCTTTTTCTACAAACTTTTTGACCACTTTGTCAGATTTTGGTTTGTATCCTACTATGTTTTGACCTCTAAAAAGCATTTGAAGTTTCGTATTGGGCATCACTTCTTTTATACGTCTTAGTCTCTCCCATGGGTCTTCCTTTAGATATCTAAGACAAACGTCGTAAGTGGCACCTCCCCATACTTCCACTGCGTAAAAACCAGCTTTGTCCATCTTTTCACAAAGAGGTAGCAAGTCATCTGTCCTTACTCTAGTGGCCAATTTACACTGCTGACCATCTCTTGGAGTGAGGTCTGTTATGAGTATCTTTTTTGGCGGTGCTACTTCAAGGTTTTGTTCTTGCAACATTTGTTCGATAAGTTTCATACTTTAACCTCCTTATAATCCGTGATATGAAGCTATAGCTGCACTTATAAAAGCTACAAAATCTTCTTTATCTTTTGGTTCTTCATAATCAAACACTTGTGGGTGCTCTTCCAAATACTTGGTAGTAAAGTATCCATTTCTAAAGTCTGGTTCTTCTACAATCTTTTTAATAAGAGGTATCGTGGTTTTGACACCTTTTATTTCGTAAGTATCTAAAGCTGCCTTCGTCCTAGCCAAAGCCTCTTCCCAAGTCCTACCCCAGCATATTAATTTAGCTATCAAAGAATCGTAGTAAGGGGTGACTTCATAACCCACAGAAGCAGCACTTTCAATCCTTATGCCAAATCCTCCGGGCACATAGTATCTTTCTATGGTACCTATGCTTGGAGCGAAGTTTTTCTTAGGATCTTCTGCGTTTATACGGCATTCTATGGCATAGCCATTAAACTTTACATCCTCTTGTTTTATTTCAAGCTTATGACCTGCTGCTATCTTTATTTGTTCTTTTACTATATCTACGCCGGTAACTCTTTCTGTCACAGGGTGTTCTACTTGGATACGGGTATTCATTTCTATAAAGTATATGTTTCCTTCTAAATCCGATACAAATTCCATAGTCCCAGCGCTGTAATATCCGATTTCTTTGGCGGCTTTTGCCACTATCTCACCGTAGTGCTTTCTCTTGGCTTCGTTTAACACCAAAGAGGGAGCTATCTCTATGAGCTTTTGATTTCTCCTTTGGACAGAGCAATCTCTTTCTCCTAAGTGTATAACGTTGCCGTACTTATCTCCTAACACTTGGAATTCTATGTGTTTTGGATTTTGAATGTATTTTTCTAAAAGCAAATCACCTCTTCCAAAAGCTTTTTGAGCTTCAGAGTAAGCGGCTTCGTAGTTTTTCTTTAGCTCTTCCTCATCTTTGCATATCCTGATACCTCTACCACCGCCACCAGCAGATGCTTTTAAAAGTACCGGATAACCTATTTCCTTGGCTATTTCTACAGCTTCTTCTACAGATTTTAGTATGCCGTCGCTTCCGGGCACCGTCGGGACTCCTGCTTTTTTCATCACCTCTTTGGACCTTGCCTTATCACCCATTAGGGCTATAACTTCAGCAGAAGGCCCTATAAAGGTTATACCGTTTTTTTCGCAAAGCTCTGCAAACCCCTCGTTTTCTGCTAAAAATCCGTATCCTGGATGTATAGCATCAGCACCTACAGATTTTGCCAAATCCACTATCAGTTGGGCGTTTAGATAGGTATCTAAAGGGTTTGCGCCTATCATGTAAGCCTCATCGGCCATCTTCACATGTCTGGCGGTGGGTTCTACTTCAGAGTATATGGCTACTGTTGGTATATCAAGCTCTTTTGCAGCTCTTATAATTCTGCAGGCTATTTCACCTCTGTTGGCTACCAATATCTTTTTAAACATAGGCTTACCCCTTTTCTATTTTGAAAGTATAAGATATAGGTGCTACTTGATTTATCATATAAGCTATGCTACAAGTTTTGTTTAGAGCTGTCTCTATAGCCTCTTTTACATCGTCTTCTGTGAGGTCTTTACCTTTTATTGTAAAATCCAAATAAATCTTAGTAAATACTTTTGGATACGTATCTTTTCTTTCGCTATCGGTGTTTACTACTATATCCTCTACGTGTTTGCCTGCTTTATGAAGAGCTTCATATACATGAATTCCCATACAACCGGCTATAGAGTGAAACAGAAGCTCTGGTGGTCTTACGCCTCTTCCTTTACCACCCACATAACCAGCAGCGTCTATGGGAACCTCTATTCCAGATTCCCCTTTGCCTATAAAGTGAAAGTCTTCTTTTTGTCTAACGGTAAGCTTCATCTATCACCTCTCAAATCAAAGTTTATCAATCTCAAAAGCTATGGCATCACCAAACTGAGATGTTGTTAAAGACACAGCTTCTACGCCCATATTCTTAAAGCCTGAAGCTATGTCTGGTGTGCCTTTTTTCTGGTTTATCACGCTTTTAATAGCTTTGTATATCAAATCTGCCGCTTCGTTAAAGCCTAAATACTCAAGCATCATAGCTCCAGAAAGCGTAATAGAAAGCGGGTTTGCCATGCCTTTACCAGCTATATCGTAAGCGGTCCCGTGGGTGCTTTCAAAAAGTGCGTATCCATCACCTATGTTTCCACTGGGTACATAACCAGGACCACCCACCAAAGCAGAGGCTAAATCTGATATGTAATCACCGTTTAAGTTTTGGGTAATTATAACGTCGTAATAATCTGGGTTTAACACGAGTTGCATGAGCATTTGGTCTGTGATAACTTTGTATAGTTTTGCTTGTCCTTCTTTTGGCTCCCCTTCTGTGATGATTTTTCCTTCAAACTCTGGTTCTTTAGCCACTTCAAAAGCCCAGTTCATAAACATGCCTTCTGTGGCTTTCATGATGTTGCCTTTGCCTGCTACTGCTATATGTTTTTTACCATTTTGAAGAGCGTATCTAAAAGCTTTTCTTACGTGTCTTTTGGTTTTAAACTCTGACATCGGTTTTACAGTAATGCCTGCGTCTTCTGGTATGGCATCTTCTGATACATTCATCTCTTTTACAAAAAACTCCCTTACCTTTTTAAAAGCGTCTGTTTTTGGCATATACTCTATTGCCATATATACGTCGTCGGAGTTTTCTCTAAACACTGCTACGTTTACCCTTTGAGGGTTTGGTATAGGGGATGGTTGGCCCATCCAATAAACTGGTCTTATGGCAGAATAAAAATCCATAGATTGACGCAAAATTGCATTCAAAGATTTTCCACCTTTTCCAACCGGTGTCCCAAGAGGACCTTTTATACTAACGATGCTTTCTTTTAAAAGCTCCAGCGTTTCCTTTGGCATCCTATCAAGGCCTTTTTGTTCTGCCATATCCCCAGCCAGCACTTCCACCCAATATATCACCTTAGAGCCTTTGTAGGCTTTTTCCATCGCTTTATTTACAATCTTTATCATTTGAGGTGTTATTTCAGGGCCTATGCCATCTCCTTGAATAAAAGGTATTATAGGATTGTTTGGCACTTCCAACGTTTTGTCAGCTTTTAGCTTGATAAAGGACCCCTCTTTGGGTATACTAACCTTAGAATCGTACCAGCATACGTTTTCCATCAAACACTCCTCAAAAAGTTGTCATAAAATATTAAATAATCTTATAAAAAAAGTCAAGTATTTTATACAAATTTTATCTTTTCGTAAGCCCTTAAAAGATAAGGTTTTTCTATATCGTCTGGATAAGGGACTGGTCTATTTACCTCTCTGAAAAAGTTTACGTTGTACAAGAATGCCAAGTTAGCCTCTCCTATAATAGTTTTAATCTGTTCATCCGTTAAATCCAATGTGTCGAGATTAGCCCTATAGTTCTTCTTAAACTCTATTATATCTTTTATTTTATCAAATTCATAAAACCTTGTACCTTTTCCATCTTCCAAACCAAGGGCGTTTCTTATCATATCTTTTATCATCTGCCCACCGGATAAATCTCCCATATATCTTACATATGCATGTGCTATTAAAAGCATAGGCTCGTGTTTTGCTACATAGCTAATTCTTGATATGTATAGTTGTATAGCCACTGTGGGATATATTTGCTCAAGGTAATTTTCCCCAAAGTAAAATTTTAAGTCTTCTATTATGTGTTCTTTTCTGAAAAGCTCCGGATAGTAAATCTTAGATACGTAAGGGTTGTCTTTGTTTTGCTCTATTGCGTCTTCTAAAGTAGTATATATATAATAATGGCCTGCCGTTATCTTTTTCATGTCTTCAAAAGTGGTTTTGGCCTCTTGCATGTCCTGAGCCACGGTAGAGCTATCAGCCATGCTGTGTATATCCCATATTCCTTCTCTTAAAAGCTTAGAAAACTCCATAACTATCACTCCTCATCTTTGTAAATTTCTACCAAAACCTGGTCTTTCAACTCCTGAACTACAATTATATGAGTATTGTAAATAAGCGGTTCTTTTTGTATAACGTCAAGTTTTTTATTGGCATAATAAACAACAGCACCTTCTGGCACAACACCTTTAAACTCTTTCATGGGATATGTTTTTACCATACCCGGTTTGCCTTTGAAGCCATAGCTAAGGCCCATTACGAAACTTGCAAACTTGGACATCTTGCCCTTTGGTCCACCAGTTGGCGGTATAATCATAGCGCTCTCCTACTTATAAATATTTTAATTATATACGATTTTTCAATTAAAGCAATGTCTGTAATTTATTAGTGCAAAAATAAAAAAACTGCATATATTTTTATCCATGATAGCGACGTCTTCGAGGATTTACACATTAAAGGATTATCTTAAGCAAAAGTATGGAAGAAGGGTTCAAAAAATAACGGTGGCTTTGCCTTTTACCTGTCCAAATATAGATGGGACCAAAGCTACCGGTGGATGTACCTATTGTCTTACCGGTACAAGGCCGGCTCATATATCTCCTTTGATGGATTTGAGAGAGCAAATATCTTCTGGTATAGCTCAAGCTAAGAGAAGATACGGAGAGAATATTTATTTTTACATATACTACCAATCTTATTCTAACACTTACGGGGATTTGGACTTTCTCAAATCTGTTTACGATGTGGCATTGGAATTTCCCGGCGTAGTAGGTATAGATATAGGCACAAGGCCAGATTGCGTACCAGAAGATGTTTTAGAGCTTATACAGACCTACACAGATAAACTTGATGTATGGATAGAGTACGGTCTTCAAAGTTCACACTTTAGCACTCTAAGATGGATAAATAGAGCCCATGGGGCTTCTGATTTTGTAGACGCTGTTTTAAGGACGAGAAAATACAAAGGTATAAACATATGTGCGCATCTTATAGTGGGCTTTCCACAAGAGGATTTAGAGGATAACTTAGAAACTGCCAAGCTTATAGCGGCGCTAAATGTAGATGGTGTTAAAATCCACCCTCTTCATATAATAAAAAACACTAAAATGGCAAAAGACTATCTGGAAAACCCTTTTAAGCTTTTAACATTAGAAGAATACGCTTACAGGGCTGCAAGGATAATAGAAATACTTCCACAAAATATGGTAATACATAGACTCACAGGGGAGGTAGAACCAGACAGGCTTGTAGCACCTGATTATTGTACATTTTCAAGGAAGTTAGAAGTAAGAGAAAAAATAGAGCAAGAGCTTGTTAAGATGGATTCTTATCAAGGAAAAATATGTCCTTTCAATAGATGAAAAAATATCACTGGAGCCTAGTATCGATTTTTTTAATGCTAACCCTTGCTTTTATAAAGTTGGGGGTGGGTTTTTTGTCCAAAAGCGTGGCTTTAAAAGCTGAAGGTATTCACTCTTTGTCCGATAGTCTTGCATCGTTTATAGGTTTTATATCTATCTATATATCTGAAAAAAAACACGAAAGATTTCCCTATGGTCTTTACAAGCTAGAAAACATAGGGGCCATGTTTATATCGTTTTTTCTTTTCTTTGCCGCTTACGATATGGCCACGGATGTGCTTTTTGGTCATTACAAGATAGATAGACAATATATATCTTGGGGTTTGGCAGTTGGTATCTTGTCGATGGTTATAACTTTTGGATTTTCTTTTTTAGAAAGAATAGCTGCCAAAAAACACAACTCACCAGCTTTGATGGCTGATAGCGAACATATGCTCGTAGATGGTTTTGGAGCTTTTGTTATAACGCTAAACTTTTTATCTTTGGAGTTTAATATAAATTTAGATAAGTTTTTTGCTAGCATTATCATACTTCTTATAATATACACAGGTTTTCACATATTAAAAGAGCAAATATTTGTAATTCTTGATGCTTCAGTGGATTCGAAGATGATAGAGAATATAAAAGAGATAATACTCCAAGACCCAAGAGTTAAGTCTGTTAAAAGGCTATTGGTGAGAAAATCTGGAGATAAAATCTTTATAGACGCTGCTATCTCAATAAAATCTCATAACTTCAACCAATCCCACGCTGTAGTTGACGCTATAGAAGAGGCTATAACGAAGGTTTTCCCACAGACCGAAATGGTATTTATACATTATGAACCAGACGATAGTCCAGAAAATACAAGAATAGCTGTCCTAACAAACAAAAATTTGGTATCTGATTTTCAAAACGCAGATATGATTCATGTTTATGATAACTTTGTATTAACTTCTGTCTTAAAAGCCAAAGAAGATATAGAAAAGAAAGAAGATATCACTGCCAACGATATCGCTCAAATAAAATCTGATTTTGTAATATCCTCAAATCATCCAAGAAGCAACAGAGCCAAATGGACGCTTCACAAATACGGCGTTTTTATATGGGAAACGGATAACAAAGATGTGCAAAAAGCCCTTGATGAGATAAAATCCTTTTCAAAAGACTAATAAAATATAGCTAAAGCGCTTTCTTGTTTTTCAAAAAATATCTTGTTATCTTCCTCAGATAGCTCGTGGTCGTATCCCATAAGATGCACTATGCCGTGTACCAACAGCCTGGTTATCTCTTGTTCTATTGAAGCTTCATATTCTAAGGCTTGTCTTTGGGCAGTTTCGTAGGATATGACAATTTCACCAAGGTAATAATAATCTCCTACAAATTCGTTTATGTTAAAAGATAATACGTCTGTGGGCTTATTTTTTTGTCTGTAACTTTTGTTTAGTTCTTTTATTTCTTCGTCGCTTGTTATGTATATGTCTAGTATTGAGTTTTTAAAATCAAAAAACTTTAACGTATCCAAAGCCCTTTTTGTAATAAGGGATTTTAGCTCTTTTGGAAGTTTAAGCTTCTTGTTTGTCTTGAGGCTTATTTTGTTCATTGGTTTTTTCGTAAGCTTCGTAAGCCTTTACGATTTTTTGAACTATTGGATGTCTTACTACGTCTTTTTCGTCAAAAAATACAAAGTCTATGCCTTTTATATTCTTTAACACGTGTATAGCTTCTCTTAAGCCAGATTGTTCTTTTTTAGGTAAATCCACTTGTGTCATATCTCCAGTGATGACCACCTTAGAACCAAAGCCGATTCTTGTTAAAAACATCTTCATCTGCTCTTTTGTGGAGTTTTGAGCCTCATCTAGTATGATAAAAGCATCGTTTAACGTTCTACCCCTCATAAAGGCCAAAGGAGCTATCTCTATAATGTTTTTTTCTAAAAGGTATGCGGATTTTTCGTAGTCTACCATATCAAAAAGAGCATCGTAAAGGGGCCTTAAATAAGGGTCCACTTTTTCTGCGATGGAACCAGGTAAAAATCCAAGCTTTTCTCCAGCTTCTACAGCTGGTCTTGTTAGGATTATCTTGTTTATCTTTTGAGCTTTTAGATAAGATATAGCCATTGCCATTGCAAGATAGGTTTTACCAGTACCAGCAGGACCTATACCAAATACAATATCATTTTGCTTTATAGAGTTTACGTATATGGATTGGTTTTTTGTTTTTGGAGCTATAGCTTTTTTCCTATGGGTAATCAAAATGGTCTCATACTCTATATCTTCTGGCTCTAAATCTTCATCTTCTTGATGAGTATAAGATATTGCCATATTTAAAACGTCTTTTGAAGAAAGAGGAGATTTGGCGTATTCTTTGGTTACATAGTTTAAAAATTCTAGAAAATGTTCAACCTTAGAAGGTTCACCTTTTATATGAAGCTCTTGGCCTCTAGCTACTATTCTAATATCAAAAAGTTCTACGAACTTTTTTAGATTCTCGTCCGCTCTTCCTACGATTGCGTAAAACCTTTCGTCTATATCCCCTATGTCAAAAATCTCTTCTACTATATGGTTTTGCATTCGTATACGTACCAACCCCTCGATGTTAAAGCATTTTTTATAATATCGTCAAGTTTGCTAAAAACGTAAACACTAGACCCGCTTCCAGACATGTAAGGTTTGTAGCCAAGGCTTTCTAAAAATCTTATAACTTCCCCAATTTCTTTGTATATATCAAGCGCTGTTTCTTGAAGCTCATTTTCAATTATATTTTCTATGTCATTTTCTTCTAAAAGCTTTAAAACGCTTTCTAAAGATATATTTTCTTCCTCATTTTTGACAAAGGCGCTATATACCCTTTTGGTGGAAGCTTCTAAATTTGGATATACTATTGTAAGCTCTTTTGAAATAGGCTCTAAATCTTTTATCTTGTCTCCAGTGCCATACACCAAGGCGCAGCCACCTTTTAAGAAAAATGGGGCATCCTTGCTAAACTGTGATAAAAATGAAGATAACTCTTCGTAGGTAAGGGGATTTTCAAGTTGCTCGTTGAGGTACTTTACAACGGCTGCTAAGTCAGAACTTGCTCCGCCTAAGCCTGCACCCACTGGTATATTTTTTTCAATCACTATCTTATAGTCAAAGCTTTTGCCCACTAAGTTTGAAAAAGATATAACCGCATCATAAACTATGTTGTTTTCAATGCTTTTAGAAAAAGGTCCTATGCTTAAAACTTCTAGAGTATAATGGGGTTCTATGTATATTTTGTCGTACAAATCTATCGTGTGAAGTATGCTAAAGATATCGTGATATCCATCTGCTCTTTTTCCTTTTACCCAAAGGCCAAAGTTTACTTTTGCAGGGGCAAGTATTACCTCAACGCTGTTCTCTACCATAATATGTTTTTTCTTATCCATATCTTATAATATTATAATCCAAAATGTGTTTTTTCAATGATATAATGTATGTATGTATTACAAGGTAGGTATAGCAGGTTATGGCACCGTTGGTACCGGTGTAGCGGAGCTTCTTCTAACTCACAAAGACATCATTAAAGAAAAAACCGGTGTAGAGCTTGAACTAACGGCTGTTTTAGATAAGGATTGGAAAAGAGAAAGATCTTTTAGTATAGATGATGGGTTGAAAGTTGATTCTTTGGAGGAGCTTCTAAATAGAGCAGATATAGTAGTTGAGCTTATAGGTGGTGTCGGCTTTGCAAAAGAGCTTATAGAAAGGGCTATAGAACGTAAAAAACATATAGTGAGCGCCAACAAACACCTTATAGCGATTCACGGCAAAGAGATATTTGAAAAAGCAAAAGAGTACGATGTAAGCGTTGAGTTTGAGGCTTCTGTTGGTGGTGGTATACCTATTATAAAAGCTTTAAAAGAGGGTCTTGTGGCGAACAAGATAAACTATATACACGGCATACTAAACGGCACCACAAACTACATTTTAACAAGCATGCTGGATGAGGGTAAAAGCTTTGAGCAAGCTTTAAAAGAAGCCAAAGAGCTAGGCTATGCCGAACAAGATCCTACTTTTGATATAGAGGGTATAGATGCTGCTCACAAGATAGCAATACTTAGTTCTATAGCTTACGGTGGTTATATAGACTTTAACGATATATACATAGAGGGCATATCAAACATAGATCTTCTTGATGTAGAGCTTGGTAAAGAGCTTGGATATACTATAAAACTTCTGGCTATTGCAAAAACCGTAGATGGGGAACTCGAGGTAAGGGTGCATCCTACCTTTATAAATCATCAAGAACAACTTGCAAAGGTATCTGGAGTCTACAACGCTATACTAATAGAAGGAGATTTTGTAGGAAAGAGCATGCTTTATGGAAAAGGTGCTGGCTCTAAACCTACGGCTTCGGCGGTGGTATCTGATATTATAGATATAGCTAAACGTGGAGATAAGCGTTTTCAAGCTTTTAATACGAATAAAAGCCTGAAACTAAACAAAAATTTTTATACAAGGTACTATATAAGGTTTGAAGTGGAAGATAAAGTAGGTGTATTGGCATCGATAGCCAATGTGTTTGCGAGATACGGCATAAGTATAGCTTCTGTTTTACAAAAAGAGATGGTGTGCAAAGTGGCAAAAAAAGAGAACAGTCCTTTGGTGCCTCTTGTGATATTAACTCACAAAGCCTATGAAGAGCAAATAAAAAAAGCTCTTAAAGACATAGAAAACCTTTCTGTGGTAAAAGAAAAACCCATTTTAATAAGACTTGAAGAAGAATGATTAGATATACAAGATGTAATTTTTTTTGTATAATATTTGATATGGAAAGAAAAATATTTAAGAGGATAAAAACGTGAAATCTATAGTTGGGTTAGATATAGGTACAAGCAAGGTAGTTGCCTTAGTGGCGGAGATAGATAATTATGGTGATACTCACATAGTAGGGATAGGCGAGGCAAAGTCTCAGGGTATAGATAAAGGTTCTGTAACTAAGCTTGATTTGGCGTCAAAATCTATCCAAAAAGCCTTAAAAGAAGCTGAAGAGATGTCTGGCCATAGGATAGACGGTGTTTTTATATCTATCTCCGGAGTCCATATTAAAAGTCAGAATGAAAGAGACACTATAAGTATATCTCCCCAACCCTCTGATGTAGATGAGCAGATAGTGGATAGGCTTTTAGAAAGAGCGGTAGCTAAAGCCAAAGAAGAGTCGTATGATATACTTCATACCATTCCAAGAAACTTTATATTGGACGATCAAGAAGGTATTTTGGACCCAGTGGGACTTACCGGTTCTAGATTGGAGTGCGATGTGCATATTATAAAGGCTGGTGTCTCACTCTTAAGAAATGTGGAAAGGACGGTTGGGGTTGCTGGATATAAGCTTAACGGTAAAGTATTTGCCGGTCTTGCTTCAGCAGAATCATCTCTTACGGAAGAAGAGAAGTTAGAAGGAGCGCTTCTTATAGATATAGGGCATTCTATTACAAACTTTGTTTTATATATGAATGGTCAGCCGGCTGTATCTGGTACTGTACCAATAGGAGGATACAGTATCACAAGGGATGTGGCGCATTTTATGAAAATATCTACAGAAGAAGCGGAGCGTATAAAGTTAGAAAATGGAGTGGCTTTTGTTGAGCTTGTGGACGAGATAGAAAAGATAAAAATAAAACCTCGCGGTGAAGATAAGGAAACCATGATTCCAAGAAAGCAATTGGCAGAAGTTATCCAAATAAGGCTTGAAGAAATCATGGATAAAATAGTGGAGAAGATAAACGCTTCAAACATGAGATTAGAAAATATAAACGCAGGTGTTGTGATAACCGGTGGTACTGCAAAATTAAACGGCATAAAGGATTTTACAGAGCATTACCTTGACATGGCTGTAAGAATTGGTTATCCTTTAAATATAACGGGCCTAAAGGAGAAACTTCAAGACCCTGCATATTCTTGCGTTTGCGGCGTGATCAAATTAGCCCAAAGCATGAAAGACATAAACTATACAAGTCCTCAGAGACCTATTCAAAGACAGCTTCCATCCAGAAGCAACAACAGCATTTTACAGAGGATATTGAGCTTTTTTAAGGATTTAATATGAGGAAAAATATAGCGTATGTGTTGGCTCTTGTTCTACTCATATTAGCAGCCTATTATGGTTTTTATGATAAAGATTCTGCTCAAACTATATCTTATAAAAAGCCCAGTCCAATACCGCAATTCAGCGTAAGGTTAGTTTACCAAAAAGGATTACCGACCAACAAAGTAGTAAGTATAAGCGATTTTAAGGGGCACTATACGTTGGTTAACTTTTTCGCGTCTTGGTGTCCACCTTGCAAAGCAGAACTACCTTTGTTTGAACAAGCCTATCAAAAATTCTCCCCCTATGGATTCAGAATTCTTGCTATAAGCATGGATGATAACGAAAACACTTTGATGTCTTTTTTAAAAGATAAACATTTTACTTTTGATATAGCTATGCATAGTCCGGGGCTTGGCTCTAAGTTTAACATAACCGGACTTCCTACATCTTATCTTTTGGACCCTCAAGGCAACATCATAAAAGTAGTATATGGAGAGTATACCACTATAAATCAAGACCTATCTAACATATACTTTAATATTAATGAGCCTCGTTAAGAAGGTTGCCATATATATCAGTATAATATCACTCGTATCTTACGTGGCTGTTTTGGTAGGGAATAAGATTATAACAAAGAAGGAGATAGATGCTAGGGTTATGAAGGAGTATTACGACACTTATAAAATATATAAAGCCACCATAGATGATTACAAAGACATGTTGAGAAACGGTGTCTTTAATCCTGATGTTGTATTAAAAGCCGAAAACGATGGATATTGCAAGGAAAATGCATCGGATGCCGTGGTGGTGAGATACCTTAGCTTAGGTGTATATAAGTATGTAGATAACAACTGCCAATACTTTGGGATTTACGCTTACAAGCCTCTTGATTCACTATCAAGACTGGAGGATATAAACTGGGTGGTGGTACTTCATACAGACGTTATAAAAAAGCTTTATCCACAACAGAGCTTTTGGGATAACTACGTAGGTGGTAAGATAATAACAAAGAAATACATAATAGATTCTTACAAGAATGCCAACGCTCTTAGCATATTCTTATATTCTAGAAAATCAAAGATAATATCTTACAAGGTAGAGAACTTAGGCGAAGATTACTATCTTATAATGGAAATACCTATAATAAACATATCTGGCATAGAGCTTGGCAACATATACCTTATAAAAAACATTTCTTGGATATACAAGCAAGAGCATAGGCAATTTTTGGTACTTACTTTTTATGGTATAACATTGACGTCTATACTTCTTATCATGATAATATTTGTAATATCAAGTATTATAAAGGATATAAACAGCCTTTTGAAAGTGGCGTTAACGTTAAAAGAAAAGGATTTTCTTCAT
>JAGDWZ010000045.1:24175-28991 GCA_023269915.1 Hydrogenobaculum sp.
AAAGAAGGTATGGATGATGAACTTAAAAACTCTTAACGTTAGTCTTTGTCAAATAAACACAACGGTTGGTGATTTTGAAAAAAACTTTGAGAAAATTTGTGATTTTATATCAAAAGCAAAAAACTCACACATGATAGTTTTTCCGGAGCTTTCTTTGTGTGGTTATATGCCTCAGGATATGGTGTATAGCCAAAAGTTTATAGATTTAAATAAACTTTATTTTGAAAAGCTTAAAGATTGTTCAAAAGATATAAATAGCGTTATAGTAGTAGGTTTTGTGAGAGAGGAAAAGGCTGTTTACAACTCTTTGGGTGTTTTGTTTAAAGGTGAGGTACTGGGCTTTTACGATAAAAAGTTTTTACCAAATTACAACGTATTTGATGAGAAAAGATATTTTAAAAGCGGTGATAGAGACTTAGTCATAGACATAAACGATGTAAGATGTGGTTTTTCTATATGTGAAGATATATGGTATCCAGATGGTACTGAAAGACAAGATGTTTTGAAGGGTGCGGAAGTTATCATAAATATAAACGCCTCTCCTTACTCTATTGGAAAGCAAGCTTTTAAAGAAAATTTTTTAAAGGCAAGGGCTTCTGATAACTTGTGCTTTTTGGTTTATACAAATCTAGTGGGAGCAAACGACGAGCTTGTTTTCAACGGCGAAAGCCTTGTGATAAATCCAAAAGGACATATTATAGCCAAAGCAAAAGCTTTTGAAGAAGATGTTTTACATGTAAGCTTAGATATAAACGAAGTTTTTGCAAAAAGAAGGTCTGATTTAAGGTGGCAAGAGGTTTGCAAACCAGAAAAAGCAAGCGTAAGTTTGTATATATCAAAAGAGGCTTTTTATAAAAACATTATATTTCCTAGAATTTCAAAGGAAGAAGAGCTTATAAAGGCAATAACTCTTTCTATAAAAGATTTTTTTGAAAAGCAAGGCTTTAAGAAGGCTGTTCTTGGACTTTCTGGCGGGATTGATTCTGCTTTGGTGCTTTATCTTGGAGCTTTGGCCCTTGGAAAAGAAAATATAAAGGCTGTATATATGCCAACTTCTTTTAACAAAGAAGAGTCTTATGAAGATGCGAAAGTCCTTTGTGAAAACTTAGGAGTAGAGCTCAAGGTGATACCTATAGAAAGTGTGAGGGTGGTATACGAAGAGCTTCTTAATTATGAACAGTTTGACGTAGCCGATGAAAATCTACAAGCAAGGATTAGAGCAAACATACTATTTTACATATCAAACAAAGAAAACAGGATAGTTTTATCTACTTCCAATAAGTCTGAGTCGGCGGTGGGTTATACTACGATATACGGAGATATGGCTGGTGGGTTTTCGCCTATAAAAGATTTGTATAAAACAGAAATCTACGAAATAGCATACTTTATAAACAAAGACAAAGAAATAATACCAAAAAATATAATAAATAAACCGCCTTCCGCAGAATTAAGGCCCAATCAAAAAGACCAAGACACTTTACCTCCTTACGATATATTGGATAAAATTTTATGGCTTTTAATAGAAGAATACAAAGACAAAGAAGATATAAAAGAGTTTGATAAAGAAGTTGTAGAAAAAGTTTACAATATGCTTGTAAAAGCCGAATACAAAAGAAAGCAGGCCCCTATAGGGCCCAAACTTCACGAGAGAGCTTTTGGGATAGGATGGAGGTATCCTATTGTAAGAAACAAAAATATTTAACGCATTCTTCCTGGTGGTCCATGCATGGGCCCGTGTTCAAATCTTTTGTTTTCCATTGGTGTGTTTGCTGGTTGGCAGTTAGCTACCATTCCTTTTTTAGCGAGTCCAGGTGGCATACCGTTTACGAAACCCATCTTTCTACCTCTTTGCCATCCAGGTGGTACGTTGCATTGGTTGTAATTGTTGTAAGTGTTTGAATAAGCGCCACCACCGTTTAAAGCGTTTCCAAGGTTTGAGACGGCGTTTCCTATATTCTGAAGCTCATCTCCAATTGTAAAACCAAAGCTTATATTTGCTAAAAGCACCAAAGCACTTAAAAATCTTACCATAGCTTTACCTCCTAAAAATTAAATATAGGCTTTTTGATATGAAGAATGGATGAAAATTGCTGATAAATATCTTCTTTACAAAAAAGGCAAAACGATATATTTAAATTATGAAAATTTTGGATATTGGTAAAAGAATAGATGAGCAAACGGCCAAAGAGCTTTTTGAAGAGCTCGATTTAAATACTCTTGGTTTTTTAGCGGATAAAAAAAGAAAAGAATTTCACAAAGATAACATAGTTACCTTTGTAATAGATAGAAACGTAAATTATTCAAATGCCTGTGTGGCATCGTGTAAGTTTTGTGCTTTTTATAGAAAACCAAACGATGAAGAAGCTTACGTATTACCAAAAGACGAGATATTAAAAAAAGTAAGAGAGTTAAAAGAAAGGGGCGGCACTACTCTTCTTATGCAAGGGGGGTTAAATCCTGATCTTGGACTTGATTATTTTAAAGATCTTATAAGCTCAATACACCAAGAGTTTCCAGATATAGATATACATTCTTTGTCGGCTCCTGAGATAGTTTACCTTGCTAAGATAGAAAAAATGCCTATAAAAGATGTGATAAGAGAACTAAAAGAAGCAGGATTAAAATCTATACCCGGTGGTGGAGCAGAGGTACTATCTCCAAACGTAAGAGGTGTTATAAGTAAAGGCAAATGCAATACAGAAGAGTGGATAGAAGTGCACAAAAGCGCTCATGAGCTTGGAATGACTACCACAGCTACAATGATGTTTGGTCATATAGAAACCATAGACGATATACTGTATCATCTTTCCCTTATAAGGGATTTACAGGATAAAACTGGAGGTTTTACAGCTTTTATACCTTGGACGTTCCAAAAGGGAAATACAGAACTTGACTATGTAGAACCAGCTTCAAGCGTATACTATCTAAAAGTGCTGGCAATAAGCAGGTTGTTTTTAGACAACTTTAGAAATATACAAGCCTCTCACGTAACCCAAACTATGCAAATAGGTACCGTGGCGCTTCACTTTGGAGCCAACGATCTTGGTAGTGTCATGCTCGAAGAAAACGTGATATCTTCAACGGAGTTTAAAGTAAGGATACCGGCTGTTGAAGATATGATTAAAAATATAAAAAAAGCAGGTTTTATACCAGCTAAAAGGGATACTTATTACAATATATTGGAGGTATACAATTAAAGGAGGTATTATGGAAAAAGCACCGGATTTTTGCTTACCAGGTATTGATGAAAACGGCAATGAAAAAGAGTTTTGTTTAAAGGATTTTAAAGGTAAAAAAGTGGTTCTTTACTTTTATCCAAAAGACGATACACCTGGATGCACAAAAGAAGCCTGTGGTTTTCAAGAAAATCTAAACTCAATAAAGGCTATGGGCGTAGAGGTTGTAGGTGTGAGCCCAGACAGCATAGCTTCTCATAAAAAGTTTAAAGAAAAGTATGGTTTAAATTTTATACTGTTATCAGACCCCGATAAAAAGGTAGCGGAGAGCTATGGAGCCTATGGTGAAAAGAAGATGTATGGTAAAGTGACAAAAGGTATCATAAGATCAACGTTTATAATAAACGAAAACGGCGAAATAGAAAAAGCTTGGAAGAATGTAAAAGTAGATGGACACGTGCAAGCGGTAATAGATTACCTTAAAAGCCAAAAAGCTTAAATTATATATTTTACCGCTTCTTCTATAGGCATAGGTTTTGCGAAAAGATAGCCTTGAGCTATATCGCAACCTGCCTCTTTAAGAAGGTTATACTGTTCTTCTTTTTCTACGCCCTCCGCTATCGTTTTAGCGTTTAGCTCTCTTGCAAGGTTTATTATGGCTTTTACCACTGCTAAACTTCTCTTGTCATAGATTATATCTTTTATAAACGATATATCTATTTTAACAATATCCAAATCGATATTTTTTATGTAAGAGAGTGACGAATAATATGTGCCAAAATCATCCAACGCTATTTTGGCACCAAAGCCTCTTATGCTTGATAAAATCTCTTTTGCTCTTTGAAAATCTTGTAAAACCGTTCTTTCGGTAATCTCAATTACAAGCTTATCCCCAAAGCATTGACATAAACCCATTAACTTTGATATAAAGATATCGTCTTTGAAGCTGTTTGCAGATAAGTTGAAGGCTGCGGTGAAAGGTTTTCCCTTTGATTCAGATATTAAAAATTCCATATCTTGGGCAACGAGTCCTAAAAATACATCTTGAAATCTGTTTAGCAACGAAGAAGACTCTAAGAAATCGATAAACCTGTAGGGGGATATTACGCTACCATCTTCATCTATTATTCTTATGAGCGCTTCAAAACCCACAAAGTCTTTTGTCTTGATATCAAAGTAAGGCTGATAGAAGAATCTAAACAATCCTTTATTCAAAGCTCTTTCCACAAGCTCTTGAGCCTCTATGTATCTTTTTACAACCACATCTATGTCTTTAGAGAAAAACCTATATCTGCCAGCACCGTCTTTTTTAGCTTCTTGGAGTGCTAAGCTAGCTTTTTCATAGAGCTTTTCAAAGCTATCGCCGTCTTCATCGTACATGGCAATACCCATATTTATGTACAACTTATCAAGCTTTTTGACGTTGTCTAATTCTATATCTATACCATCTTCAAAAATCTTGTTTATTTTATCAACAATGGCAAACAAATCTTCTCTTTTTTCTATATCCTTAAAAATACCAAACTCATCTGGACCAATTTTAGCTATTATAATATCTTCAGGCTCTAAAAGTTCTTTTAACATACTTGCTACTTTTTTTACAATTTCATCTGCCTTGCTAAACCCGTATATTTGATTTA
>JAGDWZ010000039.1 GCA_023269915.1 Hydrogenobaculum sp.
CCTACCACTGCGTAGTTTGATTTTGGATGTTTTGGCTTTTCTTCTAAGGATATGACTTTACCATCTTCTGATATTTCTGCTATGCCAAAGCGCTCTGGGTCTTTTACGTGATAGCAAAATATAGATGCTCCACTTTCTTTTAAAACCCTTTCTTTTGCTGAATTTACAACCTTTAGCAAATCATGTCCAAAAAATATGTTGTCTCCAAGAAGATAAAACACATAGTCATCTTTTATAAAGTCTTTTGCCAGAATGAGCCCTTCTGCCAATCCTCTTGGTTTTTCTTGGATTATGTATGTTATATTTAATCCTATATGAGACCCATCTTTTAACAAAAGCCTAAAATTCTCTAAATCTTGCGGATTTATCACTATAGCTATATCTCTTATACCAAGAAGCATCACCATTGAAAGCGGATAATATATCATAGGCTTGTTGTATATTGGTAAAAGATGCTTATTTAACACAGCTGTCGTAGGATAAAGTCTTGTGCCAGAACCCCCTGCTAATATAACTGCTTTCATACTGAACTATTTTAACATTGGTTTATAAGGAATGTAATACAAAATAAGGTTTTATGTGATATAATTAAAATAATATGTTTAAGGCTTTTAATAAAAGCTCAATACTTGTGGGTGTTTTGTTGGCTTTTGGTGTAAGCTATGGAATGGGTGAAACCACGCCGATGCAAAGCGTACCAACAGGTATTGTCTGTAAGGTGATAGATAATACTGGCAAAGCCCATGTCTTGCAAAATTGCAACTGTGATGGTAGGACTTATATAGATGTAAAAGACGGTTCTTTGAGTTATTTTGTCGATTTAAATACCGTTAGGTCTATAGATGTTGAAGCTTTTAGAGGAAGAGAAGTTGAGATTAATTTAAAAACCAACGCCAATCCAAACGGTAAACTTGTGGATGTTTCGAAAGATATGATTTGTTATGGGCTTGGAAGCCTTGGAAATGCGAAGTTTTATATAAAAAACATAAAAAGTATATATATTTTAAAACCATGATAGGAGAACGTTTAATGAAAAAAACATCTTTGGCTTTAGCGATACCGTTGGTGTTTGTAGGTGGATTTTTAGTAGGTGCAAAGGCAGAGCAAAGCAAAAAACATGAATCAGATGCTGATTATATAAGACTTTTTATGGATGTTTTTGAAATTACAAAACAAAACTACGTGGTGAACCCAAGCACCAAAAAAATGATTTACGGTGCTTTGAATGGCATGCTTCAATCTCTTGATCCTTTTTCAGATTTCTTTACACCTTCTGAGTATAAAGAGTTTACCCAGGATACAGAAGGTCAGTTTGGCGGCATAGGTATTGAGATAGCAAGGAAAGACGGAAGACCCATAGTTATAGCTCCTATAGAGGGAACGCCTGCTTACAAGGCTGGTATAAGGGCTGGGGATATTATTATAAAAATAAACGGCAAAGACACATCCAATATGAGCCTTTTTAAGGTTATAAAGCTTATAAAAGGAAAACCAGGTACTACTGTAACGCTTACCATATTGAGAAAAGGCGTAGACCATCCTCTTACTTTTAAACTCACAAGAGAGATAATAAAAGTCCCTGCTGTAAAAGCCACGATGGTAGACAACCACATAGGATATATAAAGCTTATACAATTCCAAGAAAACGCTTACAGCGAGCTTGCAAAAGCCGTTAAAAAGCTTGAATCAAAAGGAGCAAACGAGTTTATCTTTGACTTGAGAAATGACCCTGGCGGCTTGTTGACGCAGGCTATAAAAGTAGCCAACGTATTTTTACCAAAAGATAAGCTTGTGGTTTATACAAAAGGAAGAGTAGTAGGAGAGCATAAGTATTATACTACTCAAAACCCGCTTATACCCATGCAGGATAAGGTGGTGGTGCTTGTAAACGGTGGTACTGCCAGTGCGGCTGAAATAGTAACAGGCGCTTTAAAAGATTATAAGAGAGCCACTATAATAGGTGAAAAGACCTTTGGTAAGGGCTCTGTTCAAAACCTTATACCTTTGGAAAACGGAGCAGGTCTTAAGCTTACAATAGCTTATTGGTATACGCCAGCTGGCATCTGTATAAACAAAAAAGGCATAATGCCTGATATATACATAAAATTCCCGGCCAAAGAGCAAGAAGAACTTATAAAGACCATAGAAGATATGAGGCTAAAAGGAGATAAAAAGAAGGTTATACTCCTTCCTAACAAAGACCCTCAACTAAAAGCTGCCATAGACTATTTAGAAGGAAAACCTGTAAAATCCCAAAAAGAAAAGAAAGAAGAAAAAGCATCCTAATAGATGAACTTTGAAGAAGAAAAGCTTTGTCTTGGCATAGAGACTTCTTGCGATGACACTGCTTTAGCTTTATATAGCAACAAAAGAGGCCTTTTAGATAGCTTGCTCAGTTCGCAGGTAAACCTTCACAAAGAGTATAACGGCATAGTGCCAGAGCTTTGTTCAAGGGAGCATACAAAAAACCTTTATATAATCTTTGATGAGCTTTTAGAAAAAAACAGCGTAAAACCAAAAGACATAGATTTTTTAGCAGTTACAGTGGCGCCTGGTCTCATACTGTCTCTTTTGGTGGGTGTATCTTTTGCAATTGGTTTTTCTTATGCTACAGATATACCAATAGTCCCAGTGCATCATATAGAAGCTCATATATACTCTGTGTTTTTAGAGCATAGCGTAGAATACCCTTTTTTAGCCCTTGTAATATCTGGAGGCCATACGGAGATTTATCTTGTGAAAGATTTTGAAGATTATGAGCTTATAGGAAAAACCCTTGATGATGCTGCAGGAGAGGCTTTTGACAAAGGAGCAGTTTTGCTTGGGCTTCAATATCCAGGTGGTCCTGCCATAGAAAAATTTTTATCTTCTTGTGAAAATCCTGAAACTATAGATTTTCCAATACCTATAAAAGACGATAGAATAGCTTTTTCTTTTAGCGGTTTAAAAACGTTTCTAAGAGAAAACGTCCTTCGTTATCCGAAAGAAGCTTTAGCCTTTTCTTACCAAGAAGCTATCGTTAACCACGTAATAAGAACCCTGCAAAAGGCCATCCAAAAAACTGGTGTAAAGCGCCTTGTGGTAGTAGGTGGTGTAGCAGCCAACAAGCGCCTCAGAGAAAAATTAAAGAGCCTTGATGTGGAATGCTATATACCCTCTATTAAATACTGTACAGACAACGCTGCTATGGTAAGCTTAGTGGGCGCTTTAAGATTTTCAAAAGGAAAGTATTATAACAAATCAGATTTGCATAAATTAAATCCACAACCTTCTCTTAGTTTAGAAGCTTTTAT
>JAGDWZ010000058.1:0-12211 GCA_023269915.1 Hydrogenobaculum sp.
ATTCTTCTTTGTAAAGGTGCTTATGAGCCCTAAAAAACGGCTTTGACCCTACCTTTAAATGTATATCTGATACCGAACTTTCATTTGCCTTTGTTAATATTTCTAAAAGCATATATATTATTATATATCACAGCCTTAGTTGTTGCCAAATAGTTTATTGACCAAGTCTTGTGCTCTTTTTTGAGAAAACTTGTAATATGTGTCTATTGTAGTTTTAATATCAGAGTGCCCAACAAACTCTTTAACTATCTCTGCCGAAAATCCGTAGTTTACTAAGTTTGTAATGTAAGTATGCCTAAAGCTGTGGATACTAAAGCTGATATTTAAACGTTTAGATAACCTATCTGTGTAAACTTGCAATACGCCTCTTTTTACCTTAAAATTTTCATCAAAATCTTTTGTCCATTCGTATATTTGAAGACCTATTTCTATAGTTTTTTCTTTATTAAAACTTATTATAGGTGTAATACGTGGTTTATTCCTTTTTGTCATATTGGCATCTAGTCTTATCCACAGTATGTTGGATTTATCTAAAAAGAAGTTTTCTGGTTTTAATCGTTCAAACTCTATCAACCTTATACCGCTGTTTAGAAACAGATTGTATATTTTGTAATATTTCGTATTTTTAACCGCCTTAAGTATCTTTTCTATTTCAGACTCTAAAAGGGCTTTTGGAGGATATTTTTGTTTTTTCATGTTTAAGTCTTCTCTTACTTCGTCTATAGCTTTTAGCATATCATTGTAAATATCTTCGTTTAATATGTTTCTTCTGTAGGAAAACTTAAGATAATGCTTAAGAGCGCTTAGTATGGCTAACATAGTTTGAGGGGATAAAGAAGAATGGTCTACGAAATTATAAACATCTCTGGAGGATATGTATTTTAAATCTTCCTCTGTATCTAAGCTTTTAGAAATTACTGTTGAAAAAGTTTTTATATTGTTTATATAAGAATTTTTTGTGAAAGAGCTTCTAGTTCTCTCTAAATGTTTAATCCAAGCATCTATCGTCCTCATATATACTTACTTATAAATTCATCGGCTATGGCTATATTTTTTTTAACAGAGACTACAGATTTTCTCCATAGCTCTTTTTCGTAATCTGTCATCGGTACTTTTACTATTTTTTCCACACCTTCTTCGCTAAGCTTTACAGGAACACCAACACAAAGATTTTGAGCTTCATAATAATTTGAAGCTTCATCATCCAAAAGCACAGAGCAAGTAAGCACTCTTTTGGCGTTTAAAGCTATGGACTCTATCATTTCTACTACAGAGGCTGCAGGGGCGTGGTAGGCGGACGTCCCCATATAGTCTACAATCTCACCACCACCAAATCTAGTTCGTTCTACTAGCTCTTTTATTTTTTTATCGTCTATAAGCGTTGAAACAGGTATGCCTCCTACGTTTGAAACGCTTACTAAAGGTACCATTTCGTCTCCATGTCCACCTATCACATAAGCGTGAACATCTTTTGGGGATACGTTTAACTCAAGGGATATAAATGTTCTAAACCTTGAGGAATCAAGCACCCCAGCCATTCCTACAACTTTTTTCTTATCAAAACCGAGTAACTTATACACTGAATATGTCATTATATCCACTGGATTTGTAACGACTATTACTACCGAATTTTTCGCATATTTTTTAATCTGTGTTGCTATCGTATTCATAATAGAAATATTTATACCAAGAAGATCGTCTCTTGACATACCAGGTTTTCTTGGAAATCCTGCTGTTATTACCACTATGTCTGAACCTTCTAAGGCTTCATACCCGTTACCCTCTTGGTCTACTACAAAGCCTTGTATATCAGTATCTATTCCAAGGGCACAGGCCATTTGCAACATATCAAGTGCCTTGCCTTTTACATGGGCATAGAGTTTTTCGCCGTCTTTTTTTGGTAAATCAAACATGCGTATATTTACAGCACCTTTTAATACCAAAAGAGATGCTATGTGTTCTCCTACGTTTCCAGCACCTATTATAGAGACTGTTTTTTTGTGCCCCATGCTTTATCTCCTATTTTTTGATTTTATATATCTTAAAAGCCCACCACCCAAAAGTACTTCTTTTTGTTTAGGAGTTAGATTGTAAGTTACCTCTACTTCCTCTCCAGTAGTAAGATTTCTTACCTTAACAGGTTTATTTTCTTCTATAGATTTTCTTATATCTACTATCTCTATTTCATCGTTTAGAGAAAACTTGTCGTAATCATTTTTGTTTATAAACTCCAAAGGAGCTATGCCAAAGTTTATCAAGTTTGCATGATGTATTCTTGCAAAGGATTTTGCTATGACGGCTCTAACACCCAAAAACCTCGGAGCTAAAGCGGCGTGTTCTCTAGAAGAACCCTGTCCGTAATTTTCTCCACCTATTATGATACTATCGTATCCTTCTTCTTTGTTTTGTTTGGTGCGTTTTACAAAATCTGGGTCCACCAAGTAATAAACATATTCTGATATAGCGTAAATGTTTGAGCGAAGAGGTAGTATTTGAGCTCCGGCAGGCATTATATGGTCTGTGGTTATATTATCTGTAACCTTTATGGCTACCTTGGCTTTTACGTTGTCGTTGAAAGGATCAAAATCAGGCAAAGGTTTTATGTTGGGTCCTCTGTAAATCTCTACCTTTTTAGCCTCTTCTTCTGGCAGCGGTGGTATTATAGCCTCGTCTCCATAAGGAAATCTTTCTGGCATATCAACTTTTTTATATGGTATGTTTCTTTCTTTGGCAAGTTTTCTTGGGTCTTTTATAACTCCAGCTATAGCTGAAGCTGTACAAACTTCCGGAGAGGCCAAATATACTTGAGCATCCTTTGTACCAGAGCGTCCTTCAAAGTTTCTATTGAAGCTTCTAACAGAAACACCTTTTGAAGGTGGTGCATATCCCATACCTATACAAGGGCCGCATCCGCTTTCCAAAATCCTTGCACCAGCTTTTAAAAAGTCTAGTAGTATACCTGTCTCGGCGGCATACTCTAGAGCCTGCTTTGAACCCGGAGCTACAGCAAATATTGTATCATCGTTTACCTTTTGGCCTTTTAGCAACATAGAAGCTCTTGATAGATCCGCAAAAGACGAATTTGTGCATGAACCTATAGCCACTTGGTCTACAGGGATTCCTTCCACCTCGCTTACCTTTTTGACATTATCAGGAGAGTGTGGGCAAGCTATCAGCGGCTCTAATTCTGATAAATTTATAGTTATAACTTCATCATATTCTACATCCTTGTCGGCTAAAAGCTCAATAAAATCTGACTCTCTTCCTTGGGCTTTTAAAAATAACCTTGTTTGCTCATCCGATGGAAATATGGATGTAGTGGCGCCTAACTCTGCTCCCATATTTGTGATGGTGGCTCTTTCTGGGACTGTAAGCGTCTTCACGCCTTCACCGAAGTATTCAAATATCTTTCCTACGCCGCCTTTCACCGTCAGCCTTCTTAAAAGCTCTAAAATTATATCTTTCGCGCTTACCCACTCTTGCAATGAACCCAATAACTCCACACCTACTATTTTTGGCATTTTAAGAGTAAATGGTTCACCTGCAATGGCTGCTGCTACATCTAAGCCACCTGCTCCTATTGCTATCATGCCTACAGCACCACTGGTAGGGGTGTGAGAATCAGAACCTATGAGGGTTTTGCCTGGCTTGGCAAACCTTTCCAAGTGTACTTGATGACATATGCCGTTGCCGGGTTTTGACAAGTAAAGACCGTATCTTTTTGCTACGCTTATCAAATACTTATGGTCATCTGGATTTTTGAAGTCCGTTTGAAGCATGTTATGGTCTATATAGCTTACAGAAAGCTCTGTTTTTGCTCTGTCTACCCCCATTGCTTCAAACTGTAGATAAGCCATTGTGCCTGTGGCATCTTGGGTCAAAGTCTGGTCTATTTTTATGGCTATCTCTTCGCCGGGGATTAGTTTTCCACTTACTAAGTGATTTTCTAATATTTTATAAGCTACAGTACCTTTTGCCATATCTTAACTATATCCTCCTTAATCCATGTCTTCTTTGCTTAGCATATTTGATTTATCAGTGCTTACGTTGTTGTCTACATCAAAGAACCTTGAGCTAAGCTTTTCTATTACCTTTGGTAAAGTGGTATATTCCATTTCCTCACTGGGTAACCTGTGAGGTTCAAATATGCCTTGTCTTCTTAGTATGTTTGCAATGTCAGAAGCCACTTTCCTAGCGTGATCATAGGCTTTGTCTTTAAACATATCTCTTGGACCTATTAACATACCGTTTGCTATTTGAAAACCTGCTGCTATAACTCTTGGTGGTCCGTCAAACCTTGATGGTGTGGCGTCTTCAAAGCTAACTGGCATGATTGGTCCATTGTGAGAACCCCTCATCCAGCCTTCCACTATCCAAGGTCTAGCAAAAGGTTCTAAGGCTTCTCCTACCGCTGGGAAACCGCTTTGGGTACGCACTATCATAACTGGGTCATCTTTTCCTACGTATTGACCTGCTATCAAAGATAGTTTTTGTATAGATGCCACCGCTGCTATTTCGCCATCTATATTTCTGTGTACTTCTTTTACAACATATTTTGACGCTGAGCTAATGAGAGCTAAAAGGTCGTAAAGTTCTGAAGGTGTGTTTAGTTTTACAGCTTTTCCTGTATAAACATCTAATACTGTAAACGTAAAACCTTCATGCATCTTTGGGTCTATAACAAGACCTGCGGTGTTCATTGGGCTTGCAAACATTTCATAGAGAGCTAAGTTCCAAGCGCTAGGTGATGTTTTATCGGCAAAATAAACTATAACTGGTTCAGATGGTCTTTCCTCAAATTCCATCTCTGCTACGCCTGGTCCTAGACCTTTTATATTTCCACTAAAAGCGTCCGTTAACAAATCTTGACCTGCTCCGTAAAGCTTCAGCTTCTTTGCAACCTCTGTGCCTGCGCTAAAAGCATCCCAGGCTAGCTTATGTATTTTTTCACTATCGACACCATGCTGATGGGTCATTACAAGGGCTATATCGTCGCCGCAGGTGAGCACTTTAAAATCTATTATTAGGCTTCCGGCAAACTTTCTCACATAATCTTCTGTGGCTTTTACAACATCTGGATGGGTGCACGAATGACCCACATATCCTCCAATATCCGCTTTGATAACGCTTAATGTTATTTTCATAGATACCTCCTTAAAGGTTTATTAAATATATTTTAATATATTTTTCTTAATTTAATGGTGGAATTTATTATAATAATTTTATATGAAAAACTTAAAATCTATATATAAAACCTATAAGTCATTGTTAGAACCTCATAAGCTACACGACAAGTTAGGCGATTTATTTGAATTCTTTGAGGATGCTATTATAGTATCTCTTACTTTGCTACTTTTCTACTTAAGTATATTGGCGATATTAGATATAGCACAAGATATGATATACGATAAATACTCTTTCTCTAAGATACTCCCAAAGTTTACGTACCTTTTTATATTGGCGGAGCTTTTTAGGCTTATGATAGTGTATCTAAAAGAAAGACGACTTGATACGGCTCTTATTATCAAAACTACTATTATAGCTGTATTGAGAGAGCTTCTTATAAGAGCACCTTACATGCATATAGACGATTATATCGGTATAAGTGTTTTGCTTGCTGTTTTAGCGCTTATGTATTATGTTCCTAAATATTTCTTTGTAAAGGATTTGAGAAAAGGGTATTATAAACGTTTGAAAGTTTATAAAAAAGGTAAAAAATACATTTTAAAACCAGAGCCTATAGAAGAAGGTTAACTTTAAAATTTACTGTTAGAGAACTCAGCTTTATAAATTTTATCGTTTTTGTCTACCCAGAAGTTTGCATAAAACTTTCTTTCTTCTACTTCAGGCGGAAAACAATCTATTGCACCAAAATAGTATGAATATCCTGTGCAGGTTGAGGGGTATACGTATCTTCTTACAAAGATATAGCTAAATATTCTAGACCCATCCTTTAGCTTGACAACGCTTGAAGGTGGGCCAAACTCTTCTATCAATGTGCTTAGATTTGCTCCTACCAAGGAATTTACTTTAGAAGATATATAGTAGCCATAATTGTTTGTGGCACTAGAGCAAGAACATAAGAGTATTGAAAAACCTATCAGTAAAGCCCAGGCGGTTCTATAAATTCCTCTTCTAACTCTCTTGAGCTTCTTGGTATCTTTATAGAGTTTAACCATTTATAAGTTAATATAAGCCAAAATGAAGCTATGACAATGTCTACTATTGGCATTGTTTTTGGGCTTGTAAGAAAAATACCACCAAAAACACCACCTAAGAAAGCTCCTACAAATTGATTCATGTTGTAAAATCCCATCGAAAGTCCTCTTAAATCTTTATGGGTCAATTTTGTTAAAAGAGACGGCATAATGGGTTCTAGCAAGAAAAATCCTATAAAGAAGAAAAGTATGAGAAGAGCACCTGCTATTATTCCTTTTAATACAAAAAATGATATAAAGCCCAATATTAGCATAAAGATAGCTGTTAGGAAAACTTCCTTCATTTTTGCCTTTCTTTCAGCTATTATAGTGGCTGGTACCATTATAACAAGGGCGACAAATACCGTAGGTAAATATACTATCCAATGATGAGATTTTGGAAAGTTGTGTTTTATGAAATAAATTGGCACTACTGTAAAAATAGATACTAAAAAGTAATGAGCTATTGTTACAGATGTGTTTAGCATAATTTGATTTTTATCCTTCATGAGAGTTATTATATTTTTTAATGAAGGGTGTATCTCTCTATCTTTTGCGTGGATTTTTGGTTCTTTTATGAAAAGCAGGATATAAAGCATAGCTATAAAGGATAGTATACCTGTAATATAAAACATCATAGGTACACCGAGATAATGAGCCATAATGGGTGCTACTACTATAGAAAAAGCGAAGACCATACCTATGGCTGCACCTATATGGGCAAAAGCTTGAGTTCTTACCTCTTCTCTTGTGAGGTCTGCAGCTAAAGAAGAAAGCGCTGAAGAAACGGCGCCAAAACCTTGAAGAAATCTAGCTAAAACAAGTTCTATGGCAGTATGTGCAAAGCCAGCCCAAAAGCTACCAAGCACGTAAGTTAGCATACCTATAGTAATTATTGGCTTTCTTCCATACTTATCAGATAAGTATCCAAAAGGGATTTGCAAAAAAGCCTGAGCAAAACCGTAAGTTCCGAAAGCTAATCCTACAAGCATAGGGGTAGAACCTGGTAAAGATTTAGCGTAAGGGGATAACACCGGTAAAAGTAAGAAAAGCCCAAGCATCCTAACGGATATGGCGAAAGTTATGCCTAAAACCGATTTTCTCTCTTCTTTAGTAAACCCTTTCATATTCAATATTATATATTTAGAATATAAAAAATTTATAATAAGTGATAGGGCTCATCTACTGATAAAAACTTTTGCAAACTTTTTTATTTTATGTTATTATAAATAATACAATGTGTTAAGGTGAGTAGCTCAGTGGGAGAGCGACGCCCTTACAAGGCGTAGGTCGCAGGTTCGACCCCTGTCTCACCTATTTTAACTAATACAAGAAGGGGAAAATTATGGAAGTAAGAAAAGCCGTAATTCCAGCCGCTGGGTGGGGCACAAGATTTTTACCAGCCACTAAGGCTATGCCCAAAGAGATGTTCCCTATAATAGACAAACCCGTTATTCAGTTTATAGTTGAAGAGCTTTTGATAAGTGATATAGAAAATATAATATTTGTAACCGGAAGACACAAAAGACCTTTAGAGCATCATTTTGATGTAAATACAGATTTAGAGATCTTTTTAGAAAAGAACAACAAAAAAGAGCTTTTAGAGAATATAAAAACGGTATCACATCTTATAAATCCTATATACATAAGGCAAAAAGAGCAACTTGGCCTTGGTCATGCGGTATTGACAGCTGAGCCTGCGGTGGGCGCTGAGCCGTTTGTGGTATCCCTTGGTGATATAGTTATTCAAACGGATGTCAATATAATTTCAGAGATGAAGAATCTTTACAAAAAGTTTGGTAAAAGCATAGTGGCGGTGTATGAGGTGCCAAAAAACGAGGTCAATAAATACGGTATAGTTTCTGGTAAAGAAATTGAGGACGATATATTTCTAATAGAAAATATGGTGGAGAAACCGGATGTAGAGTCAGCTCCGTCAAATTTGGCTATACTTGGAAGGTATCTATTTACACCTACTATATTTGAAAAGCTAAAAAATACAAAACCAGGCAAGGGCGGCGAGATACAGCTAACGGATGCTATGAAAATGCTTTTGGAGGAAGAGGCTGTTTATGCCTATAAGATAAAGGCAAAAGTATATGATACAGGCAATAAATTAGACTATTTAAAAACGATAGTAGAATTTGCTTTACAAAAAGAAGATTTGAAAGAAGAGTTTTTTAGCTTTTTGAAAGATGTAGTGCAAAATGGCCTATTATAAATACAACTACGATATAAGTCTTCTTACAGAGGAAGATTTATATCTTTTCAACGAGGGGACCCACTATCATCTTTATGAAAAACTGGGTGCTCACGTATTGAAGGATGGGGTTTATTTTGCAGTATGGGCTCCAAACGCAAGGGAAGTTTATGTAGAAGGGAGTTTCAATTTTTGGAACAAGAAAGAATATCCTTTAAGGCCAAAAGGTAGCTCTGGAATATGGGAGATTTTTATAGAAGGTTTGAGAGCTTTTGAATTATACAAATATTTTATAGTTTCAAATTTTGGTTATGAAGTGGAAAAGCTAGACCCATTTGCCTTTTATACAGAGATACCTCCAAAAAGCGCTGGTATAATCTATGATTTGTCTAATTATCGATGGCAAGACGATAGTTGGCTTTTAAAAAGAAAAAACGCCAATCACTATCATGAACCTATAAATATATACGAAGTGCATATAGGCTCTTGGAAAAGGACTTTAGAGAATAATTTTCTATCCTATAAAGATATAGCACATCAACTTGTAGAGTATGTCAAAAACATGGGTTTTACTCACGTGGAATTTTTACCTATTATGGAGCATCCATTTTACGGGTCGTGGGGATATCAAACGCTTTCTTACTTTGCTCCTACATCACGCTACGGGGAACCTAAAGACTTTATGTATCTTATAGACTTGCTGCATCAGAACGATATAGGGGTTATACTAGACTGGGTACCTTCACATTTTGCTACAGATGATTACGGCCTTTCCTTTTTTGATGGGACCCATCTTTACGAGCATATGGATAGAAGAAAAGGTTATCACCCTGATTGGGGAAGTTTCATATTTAACTATGGAAGACACGAAGTAAGGTCATTTTTGATAAGCAGTGCAAACTTCTGGTTTGATAAATACCATGCTGATGGTATAAGAGTAGATGCTGTGGCTTCAATGCTTTATTTAGATTATTCTAGAAAAGAGGGAGAGTGGGAGCCAAACATCTATGGTGGCAAAGAGAACTTGGAAGCCATAGATTTTATAAGAAAGCTGAACGAAGCGGTTTATCACTTTAACCCTGGTATATTTACCGTTGCTGAAGAATCCACTGCTTGGCCTATGGTTACTAAACCCACTTATTTAGGAGGGCTTGGTTTTGGATTTAAGTGGGATATGGGTTGGATGCACGATACTTTAAGATACTTCTCTAAAGACCCTATACATAGAAAATACCATCAACAGGATATAACTTTTAGAATGCTTTACGCTTTTAATGAAAATTTCATATTGCCACTTTCTCATGATGAGGTGGTGCACGGCAAAGGCTCTTTGATAAATAAGATGCCTGGGGATTACTGGCAAAAGTTTGCAAACTTAAGACTTTTGCTATCTTATATGTACGCTAGTCCAGGCAAGAAGCTTCTTTTTATGGGCGATGAGTTTGGTCAATTTGATGAATGGAATCACGATAAAAGTTTAGATTGGCATCTTCTAGAGTTTGACTCTCATAAAGGTGTGCAAAGTTTGGTGAGGGATCTAAATAGACTTTACAAAAGCGAAAGGGCTTTACATGAATTAGACCATGACCCTGCTGGTTTTGAATGGATAGATTTTCAAGATGTAGAGCAATCTATATTTTCTTTCTTAAGAAAAGCCAAAAACGGTGATTTTATACTTTGTATATTCAACGCTACACCGGTGGTTAGATATAACTATAAAGTAGGTGTTCCAAAAGAAGGACTTTATAAAGAAATATTAAATTCGGATTCTATTTATTATTGGGGTTCAAACGTAGGAAATGGACATGTTGTAGAGGCTAAAAAAGAGCGCTGGCATAAGTTTGATTTTTGTGTAGAGCTTACACTTCCACCCTTAGGGGCTTTATTCTTAAAACTAGCTTAATTTTATATCTATTTTATAATGGTACTTTAAAATATTTTACATGAGCAACTTAGGATTTCTTCATTTTGAAGGGTTGGGGGCTGTTGTGCTTGTTGTAATAGTAGTTGCTATAACTGGAGCTCTTGTTTTGGCTCAAAAACTAGATAAAAATGAAGAAGAGGATGTAGACTAACTAATTTAACAAAGCATCTACAAAAGTTTCTGGCTCAAAGGGGTCTAAATCTTCTATCCTTTCACCATCGGCGGTTATATATATAGGAAGTCCCAGATCTTTACAAATAGATACAACGCTACCACCTTTTGATGTGCCGTCTAACTTTGTTATGATAAGACCGTTTATATCTACGGCTTCTTTGAATATTTTTGCCTGAGATATAGAGTTTTGACCTATGGTGGAGTCTAATACCAACATGACTTTGTGAGGGGCTTTTTCATAGGCTTTTTGAATGGATTTTTTAATTTTTCTAAGTTCGTTTATGAGAGGTTCTTTGGTATGAAGCCTACCTGCAGTATCTATAATTACAACATCGTAATTTTCTTCTACGCCCTTTTTAACTGCTTCAAAAGCTACTGAAGCTGGGTCCGCTCCTTCGTGTTTTTTGACTATATCGACATTGGCTCTTTGGGCCCACACTTCTAACTGTTCTATGGCGGCCGCTCTAAAAGTATCTGCTGCACCTAAAAGCACTTTTTTGTTTTGGGCTTTATATATACTTGCAAGTTTTCCTATTGTAGTGGTTTTGCCAGAGCCATTTACTCCTAAAAATAGTATTACAAAAGGTTTTTCTTTTTGGTTTAAAAGCTCAAAAAATAGCTCTTTGTTTCCACAGTTTTTAACAATATTTAAAAGCTCATGTTTTAGAAGAGGTTTTAGCTCTTCGGCAGTTTGGAGATTTCTTTTTATAGCCTCTTTTTTAAGATTTTCTATAATGCTTAAAACAAGCTTTACGTTTATATCTGCTCTTATAAGCTTTTCTTCTAACTCTTCAAAGAGTTCTTCGTCTATCTTCCTGTTTATAAATATTGTATTTAAGAGTATAGCGTCTTTTGTTTTTTGTAGTGTTTTACTTATTTTTTCAAAAAAACTTTCTTTTGGTATGTCTACTATGCCCAATATTTTCTTTAAATCAAAAATTACATCTTCTACTTCTTTCTTTTTATCGTAAGGGACTATCTGATAAGCTCTGTTTATGATCTCTAAAGCTTTTTGATAATCACCGATGTGTTTATAAAGAAGACCAGCTTTGTAAAGACTGTTAAAATCTCCGATTTTTAGGTATTCTTCAATGGCTTTTGTGATGTATCCAGACTCTTCGTAAACTAAAGCTCTTTCTGGTGCTGTACCTACATCCTTATATCTATCTAAAAGTGTGTATGCTTTGTAATATTCTTTTTTATTTAAATAAAGCTCAAAAAGTATCTTCCTAAGTTCTTCATTATCCTTAAATTTTTCCAATATGCTTTCGGCTTTTGACGTTTTACCTTCTCTTATTAATGCTAGTATGGCTTCCTTAGAGCCTTCTTCTGCCTTTTTCTCTGTATCTGATTTTTTCCAGAAAAACATAATATTATTATACTAAAATCCTACGTTTTAGTGGCTGCTTCTGTTTTAACTATAAGCTATAGCCCTACTCATTGGGAAGACCTATCTGCTAATTTGTCGTATACTATAGCAATCGTCAAGAAAAACATGGCAAACTTTCATCGCCATATCTTCCCAAAGCCCCACTTGACCAGCACCGTTTACCACCAATATTTTAACGCCAGGCTTGGCTAGTTACAACTCTTGGGTATTTACCTAGTGGAACAAGCGCTTTTGACCTTACAGGACCTCAAGGTATGATACTGTCCTCCGTCAAATACTCAATCTGTAGCTATGTGTACTCCAGCTACAAGTCTGCCACGATTAAG
>JAGDWZ010000058.1:12311-28724 GCA_023269915.1 Hydrogenobaculum sp.
AATATAATATCAAAGATCTTTTGGGTGGCGTAAACTAAGGATATACGTTTTTTTGTAGTAGTCTCATCTTGAGTTATAACTTTATGAGTGTTGTAAAACTTATGGAAGCTTCTTGCTATATCAAGAGATAGTTTCACTACAAGGCTTGGGTCTTTTTTTATAATTCCGTCAAAAAGCATATCTTTTGAAGAAAGTATTTGCTTGATGAGGTCAATTTCCTCTTCTTCGTAAGTGTAGTTATCTTTGTAAAAGCCAAATACAAAAGGTTCTTTTAACTGTCTTTTTATACCCATGGTCCTTGCATAGGCATATTGCACGTAAAATACTGGATTTTCTGAGTTTTGAGCTTTTACCAAGTTTATATCTATATCAAGAGGGGTATCAGCTTTTTTTGTCAAAAACATAAACCTTAGATTATCGGCACCGAGATCTTCTATTACTTCTTGCAATTCTACCATCTCGCCAGTTCTTTTTGACATTCTTACCTCTTGTCCATCTTTAAAGAGTCTTACAATTTGAAAAAGCTCTACACTAAGCCAATCCGATGGTATACCCAATACCTCTAAAGCGGATTTTAGCCTCGGTATATAACCATGATGGTCGGCTCCCCACAGGTCTATGGCTTTTTTGTAGCCCCTTTCGTATTTGTTTAAATGGTAAGCTATGTCAGATGCAAAGTATGTGTAAGACCCGTCACTTTTTCTTAGGACTCTGTCTTTGTCTTCGCCTTTTGATTTAAACCAAATAGCACCTTCTTTTTCTTCTATGGCGTTTTTTTGTTCTAAAAGCTTTAAAACTCTGCCAACATCATCTTTTAACGTCCTTTCACTAAAATATGTATCAAACTCTATATTTAGAAGTTTTAAAGTGTTTTTAATATCTTCCATCATTTTTGAAATGGCAAAATCTTTTAACTCTTCAAAGTTTATATTTTCTTCTGAAGGATGGCTTTTTAAAAACTCTTCTGCTAAATCTTTTACATAGTCTCCTTTGTATCCATCTTGTGGAAAAGGATATTTATCTTTGTTTATATAATGGAGTATACTTTTTGTAAGTAAGTTTACTTGATTGCCGGCATCGTTTATATAGTATTCTCTATCTACTTTTATATCAAAAAATCTAAAAAGCCTATAAAGAACATCTCCTATGACAGCGCCTCTTCCATGCCCAAGATGTAGTGGGCCTGTGGGGTTTGCACTTACATACTCTAGGTTTATCTTATCTTCTTTTTTAATACCAAAAGCCTCAAAGATTGCATCATCTTTAAGATAGTCTATAGGATTTTCTAAAAAATCAAACAAAAGCTTTTCATAAAAACTATGAGATAGCTTCATATTTACAAAGCCATTTAAAGCTTCTACCTTTTCAAAGTAAGGTAAAGATTTTAGATTGTCCACAATGCTAATAGCTATATCTTGAGGCTTTTGTTTTAAAGGTTTTGATAATAAAAAAGCTATGTTTGAAGCAAAATCTCCGTAAGATTCTTCTTTTGGAAGCTGTATTTGAGGGTTTGTGTCAATACCGTATATATTTTTAATAGATTCTTTTACTATATTTTTGATAACTTCTTTCATATAATTCTCCTTAGGAAGGTCTTATGACTGCTAAAAATATTACACAGATACCAGCTATTATCAAAAACGGCGAAACGATTTTTATAAACTTTCCATAAGCTTTTATGTCGTTTTTAACGTGTATAAAATATACGTTTAGAGCTTCCATTGGTAAGAAAAACCCAAAGACGATAGGAAGTTTCATCATAAGCCAAGGTATAGGCTTAAATCCAAGCATAGAATACATACCTATGCCAAAAAATATTATCAAGAAAAAGGCGAAGAGTTCTAAGTTTACAAGCTTTTTATAAAATTTCCACATATAATCGTAATCACACTTTATACCTTTTTCATAGGCTACAATGGTAAAAAGTCCCAACGACGAAGAGGCTCCAGCCCACAATATAATAGACATAATGTGGAGAGCTTTTAAAATAAGAAATATCATATCAACTCCTTTGGAAACGGTTCCAAGTAGGCTTGTTTTAGTATATAATCCTCATCAAATCTTATAGCAAAAGCTTTTAACATATAAAGAGGTACAAACAAATCTACCTTGTCTTCTTTGAAAAGCTTCAACACTTCCATAAAATGACGCCTTTCGGCATTGCTTATCTTTCTTGAAAAGTATCCAAAAATATGCTCTAAGACGTTTATATGGCTTATTTTTCTCTTTTTTGAGTTTAGCGCTTTTAAAAAGTGCTTCTTGTAAGTATCTTTTACAACGTCAAAATCTTCGTTTCTAGAAGATGCCACAAGCTTACCTAAAAATCTCATAATATTTTGATTGTAATACATCAACGTAAACTTATACCTTGTGTGAAAGTCTATAAGCTCGCTATAATCTTTCATATTTTTAAAGGTATTTTTCAAATCCGATATGGCAAATATCTTCATCAAAAAGTCGTATTTTATATTTTCATCCAAAAGCCTTTTTTCTTCTTCTATGGGATAATCTGGAAAAGCTTCTAATAGTTCTTTGGCAAAAAACCCAGGGCCTTTGCCTAAGCTTTGACCGTTTTCATGAAAATATTTTGCGCTGTAAACCCCGCAAGAAGGGGATTTTGATTTTAAAATAGCGCCGTCTATATCTAAATCTTTTACAAAGTTTTTGGAAAATTCTATCATCTTTTGACTAATGTCTAATCCAGTGGAAGGTTGTATGAGCCTTAAGCTATCGCCTTTTTTTTGTATTAGGATTGGGTCTCTTGGTATACCAAGGCCTATTGCTACTTCTGGACATACTTTTATTACATTTACAAAGTTTGATAGGCTTTTAACAAAATCATCGCTTATAAAAGCACCGTTGTATCTACAAGCTTCAAAAAAGCAAGAGCTTACGAGTATATTAGGTTTTACCAACAGCTTCATCCAAAGCGTTTAAAAATATGTCTATACGATTTTCTATTTTGTCCTTTTCTTTTTCTTCTTTGAAATGTTCTAAAGCTTTTTGTTTTAAAGCGTTTTTGTCTATAGATTTTTTACCTTTAAGCTCTTCACATAGAAAATCCGATACTGCTAAGAGCTTTTTACAGCGCTTTGTAGCTTTGAATTTGCAGTCTACTATGGTATCGTTTTCTTTTTTTATAAAAAGCTCAAGACGATGGCACCCCTCTTTACAAAGCCCGTGCATCAAGCCTTCTAAGTTTTCTGAAACTTCGTTTTTAAGACCAACCTTTAAATATTCATCCACCTTCATTTATTATCACCTCTGCTATTTGGATTGCATTTGTAGCCGCACCTTTTCTTATGTTATCTGCCACTACCCACATGCTTATGCCGTTGTCAAAGGCTCTATCTTTTCTTATCCTTCCTACAAATACCTCATCTCTACCTTCCACTACTATAGGTATCGGATACACAGATTCATGTGGCTCATCCATAAGTATAACACTTGGGGCTTTTCTTAAAAGCTCCTTTATTTTTTGAATATCAACTTCTTTTTTTAACTCTAAGCTTATGGCCTCGGAATGCCCATAAAAAACAGGTACTCTAACTGTAGTGGCCGATACTCTTATGTCGTTGTCATGAAGCATTTTTCTTGTTTCGTTTAACATCTTGGTTTCTTCTTTGGTATAACCATCTTCCAAAAATACGTCTATCTGAGGTATCACGTTAAAAGCTATTCTTTTTGGCAACACGTGGTTTGGTTCTATCCTTTTCTTTTGGCACCAGTTTTCCGTTTGGGTTTTTAGCTCTTCTATAGCTTTAGCCCCTGCCCCTGATACCGCTTGGTAGGTAGATACTATAATCTTAGATATACCAAACTCATCGTATATAGGCTTTATAGCTACAAGCATCTGAATAGTGGAACAGTTTGGATTTGCTATGATACCTTTGTGTTTTTTTATATCCTCTTTGTTTACCTCTGGGACTACCAAAGGGACGTCTTCATCCATTCTCCAAGCAGAAGAGTTATCTATAACTATAGCACCGTCTTTTGCAAACTTCGGAGCCCATTCTTTGCTTACGGTAGAACCGGCCGAGAAAAGCGCTATATCTATACCTTTAAAAGAATCTTGCTTTTCTAAGGCCTCAACTTTGTATTCATGACCTTTGAAGGTTATAGTCTTGCCTTCTGATTTTGAAGAGGCAAAAAGCCTAAGCTCTTTTACGGGAAAGTTTCTTTCTTCCAAAACCTTTAAAAATGCCCTTCCTACTTCACCAGTAGCTCCTACTATCGCAACATTTACCATATAGATAAGTATTATAATAAATTAAAAGCCATTCTGCAACGGATTTTCTGTATAATATACTTATATGGAAACTAAAGATGTGTTGAAGTATCTTTGGAAAGGATTTTCTTATCTTATAGTGGCCTACGGATACTATCTTTTTTATATATTTTGCCTTGATACATTTTATAGGTTTTACAGTTATAACAAATCCCAATATTTTGCAGGATTTGTAACGCTTATAGCCATAAGTATAGGCTTTGGTATTTGGTTTTTAGGAAAGAAAAAAGAAACATGAGATTTTTTGTAGGAATATTTACCACCAAAAAACTAGAAGAGCATATAAATAGGTTAAAAGACGAGATATCAGATGCCATATTGGGAAAATGGGTGGAACCTCAAAACCTTCATATTACTTTGCAGTTTGTAGGCAACGTGGAAGAATCAAAGAGGATAAATCTTCTTTACAATCTCGAAGAGATATCAAAAAACTTTTCACCTTTTACAGTAGCTTATACAGGTGTGGGGGCTTTTCCCAATACAAGCAAGCCTCGTATACTTTGGATAGGCATCTCAAAAGGGGCAAACAGTTTAAAGATATTGGCAAACAAGATAATAAAAGCCAACGCTAAAAGTGGCATAGAACCAGAATCAAAACCCTTTTATCCGCACGTAAGCATATGCAGAATAAACGAAATAACCTCAAACAAAATATACCCATTTATGAGAAAGCACAAAGATATCTTTTTTTTAGAAGAAGATATTACAAAAATAGCCCTTATCAAAAGCTCGTTGACAAGTGTAGGACCTATATACACCATAGTAGAAGAATTTTATTTGAAAGGGAGCGATGTTAAGACATGAGCACTTACAAAGAAGCTGGTGTAGATATAGAAAAAGCGGACCGTTTTGTAGGCTTTTTGAAAGAGAGACTTTCTAATCTCAATAAAAACCTAAAACAAGCGCTTCCTTTTGGTGCTTTTGCGGCAGGTTTTTTGGTGGAAGATTGCGATTTGGTGATTACATCTACTACAGATGGAGTTGGCACAAAGCTAAAGATAGCCCAAAGCGTTAATGTACACAACACCGTTGGTATAGACTTGGTGGCTATGAACGTAAACGATATCATAACCACTGGCTCAACGCCGAAGGCTTTTTTGGATTATATAGCTATAGGAAAGATAGAGGACAACCTAATAAATTCTTTGATAGAAGGTATTATTAGAGGTTGTGAAGAAGCAAATACTCCTCTTGTGGGCGGCGAAACGGCAGAAATGCCTTCTTTTTACAAAGAGGGTGAATATGACTTAGCTGGGTTTTGCATAGGCATCTGCAAGAAAGATGAAATTGTTACAGGACAAGATTTAAAAGAAGGTGATGTTATAGTTGCCGTACCGTCGTCTGGATTTCACAGCAACGGTTTTTCTCTTGTAAGGTATGTTTTAGAAAAGCAAAATCTTACATACCATACATACATAGACGAATTTGGTAAAGAGCTTTGGGAAATATTGCTAACGCCCACAAGAATATACGTAAAAGATGTTTTGGAGCTTAAAAGTAAAATAAAGATAAAAGGCATGGCTCATATAACGGGGGGCGGAATACCAGGTAATTTACCAAGAGTCATACCAGATGGACTAAAAGCGATTATATATAGCTATGATATACCAGATTTATTTTTATGGTTTCAAAAGCTTGGAAACATAGATAAAAAAGAAATGTACAAAACTTTCAACATGGGTATAGGTTTTATGATTGTTGTTGAAGAAAAAGATAGAGATCTTGCTCTAAAAACTATAAAGGATGCCTTCGTTGTAGGGCATATAGAACAGTCAAAAGATAGCGGTAAGATTGTTTTAAATGACGTATAGTCATAAAAATTGAGTATAGTCATAACTAATCAAAAATTAATACATACATTAATATTATCAACTTAAAGGAGGTTGCATTTATGTTTGAATATAGTGATGTAGTTTTGGATCACTTCCTTAACCCAAGAAACGTCGGGGTTTTGGAAGACGCCAACGGTGTAGGCCAATGTGGTAATCCTGCTTGTGGAGACGCTATGCTTTTTACCATAAAGGTAAACCCTCAAAATGATGTTATAGAAGACGTAAGGTTTAAGACATTCGGATGTGGTTCTGCCATAGCAGTCTCTTCTATGCTTACAGAGATGATAAAAGGAAAAGATATAAATTACGCTTTAAATCTAACTTACAAAGATATATTTGACCAGCTTGGTGGATTACCACCTCAAAAGATACACTGCACAAACTTAGGCCTCGAAACACTTCACGTGGCTATAAGAGATTACCTTATGAAGCAAGGTAGATTGGAAGAAGCTAATGCTATACCTACTTGCTTTGAGGAGTCTGAGGAAGAAGAAAGCCAAGAGTTTGGATTTTTAGCTACATAATATGACTTATAAACCAAAAGCTTTGATACTATTTTCTGGCGGGCTGGACAGCCAGCTCGCTGCTCTAAATATATCTAAAGTTCAAGGTATAGAGGTTAAACTTATACATTTTTATACTGGTTTTTGTATAACAGAGCACAAAAGAAGGCTTGGTATACCAAACAAAGATGGTAAAATACCTCAAAATCCAGCTTTAAAAGCTGCTGCTAATCTTCAACTTCCTATAGAAATAATAGATATATCAAAAGAGTATATAAACGTAATATTAAATCCAAAATTTGGCTATGGTAAAAACGTCAATCCTTGTTTGGATTGTAGAATTTTCATGCTTTTAAAATTAAAAGAAATAATGGAAAAAGAAAATTACGATTTTATAGCCACCGGCGAAGTACTGGGCCAAAGACCTATGTCCCAGACAAAAGATAAACTTTTTATAGTAGAAAAAGAAACAGGTCTTAAAGGCTTTATTGTAAGACCGTTGTCTGGCAAGCTTTTGCCTAAAACTATACCTGAGGAAAAAGGTCTAATAAAAAGAGAACTCATGTGGGATATATCAGGGCGCTCTAGGACAAAACAGATAAATCTGGCAAAATTATACAATGTAGAATACGAACAACCGTCTGGTGGATGCTGTTATCTTACGGATGAGCACTTTGCTGTAAAGTTTAAAGAAGAAATAAGCTTTAAAAAATCTTTAAATTGGGACGATTTAAGCCTCATGACGGTAGGAAGACATCTCAGATTGCCAAATGGCACAAAAATGATAATTTCAAGAAACGAAGGTGAGACAAGATTTTTGAGTGGGTTTAAAAATAGGTTTGACTATGCTTATGTAGAGGGTAAAGCTTTGGCTATAATTAAAGATTTTCATATAGATGATATGCCATACATAGGCGGTATAGTAGCAAGGTATTCTGGTAACAAACAAACGTATGTAAGTATTCATATAAAAGACAATATGATAAATCAACTTGCAGAACCTTTAGAAGATGATATAATAGATTCTTTCAAGATAGGAGTAGAAAGCTATGCTAGAGGACATTAAGGCAGATATAGAGCACAACGTGTGCGGTACTTATTGTCCTATACCCATATCAGAGCTAAGCAATCAAATAAAACAGATGCAGATAGGTCAAATAATTGAGCTTATAGCTGATGATCCAGGGGTAGTAGAAGACGTACCTGCTTGGTGTAAAGCCACGGGACAAGAGTTTTTAGGAATTTACGAAGAAGATGGCGAGTTTCATGCTTTTGTAAAGAAGATTAAAGATTAGGAGGTTCTATGCAAAATCTAAGATTAAGCATGGACATGGTATTGGTAGAACTTTTTGAGATAGTGCCAGAAAGCAGAAATCTTTTAATGGATTATGGTTTAAAAAAACTCATAGAAGAGGATGTTTTAGATGTATTGGGGGATAAACTTTCTGTAAATGGACTATTTAGAATATCAAGGGTACCAGAAGAAGAAAAATTTGAAGTTTGGAATAAAATAGTTTCTTTGGCTTCTTAAGGAGTGCGCCTATGGAAGATAAGCTACAGGAAGTAGAAAGGATTTTAAAGATGATAAGACCGGCCTTAGATGCCCACCACGGCAATTTGAAACTAGTGGATGTTAAAGACAACGTGGTTTATCTTCAGTTTGAAGGTGGATGCTCAGATTGTCCAGTGGTGGATATGTCTATAAAAAACGTTATAGATACATCTATTAAGGGCAACCTTAGATGGGTTAAGAAGGTAGAAATTTTATATCCTAAAATAAATATAAACCATTAATAATAGCCGTTTATTAAGAAATATACAGGCAAATTAATTGTTATTTTTTTTGGTGGTTTTCTAAAAGGCGATAGCTCGTATATAATTTTTGGTGCGCTTTCATCTAAAATTTTATAACCGCTCGATTGCACAACTTTCAAAGAAGACTTATCTATCGTTCCATCTTTGTTTATCGTGACCCTTACCACTACCTCACCTTTTATACCAAGCCTTTTAGCCTCTTTAGGATATAAATCTCTTTCTCTAGCTTGTTTATTTAGATATCTTATAAGCCAGCTAAGATACTGATAGACGCTTTCTTCTTTTTTTACAAACTGTTTTATGTTTAAATTTAGATTTGCTTTAGCGTTGTAGTGTTTTTGTCCTTCTTTTGCTATGGGAGTAGAAGGTAAAGATGCTTTTGTGTTTGGTTTGGAAGATGGTGTCGATGAAGAAGCTGTTGACTTTGATTCGCTGTGTGGTTTGTAACTACTTTTTGGTAAAGAGTTTAAGATGTGGGAAGGAAGCGCTTCGTATTTTTGAGTAGAAGGTCTATTAACATGGTTATGAGTTGATAGTTTTGTTGATGGTTTTGAAATGCGATGAGGCTTTGAAGGTTTTTGTAAAGGGATTGGTGGCATCGGGATAGCAGGTGGGACTATAGCTTTGTTTGGAATTCCCTTTTGCACCATAGTTATCTCTATTGGTTTGTTTTTCTTTGGTTTTTTGGTTTTTATATGTATAAATGCTATTAAAAGCCAAATATGTAAAAGCAAAGATATCAAAATACCTAAAATAAAGTATTCTTTTTGACGATTTTTAAGGCGCGGTGTCATTCTTTTTTAGTTTCTATCATGTACTTATTTATACCAAGCTCTCTACAGGCATCTATAACACTTACTACGTTTTGAAAAGGCGTGTCTTTGGAAGCCTGCAATACTATAGTAGATTCTTTGTTGGCTACTTTTGACAGGGCGTCTTCTAGTTTACCAGTTATAACTTGATTGTTTATCAATATTGTACCGTCTTTTTTTATGGCAACTACTACAGGTTTTGTAGATACAGTGGTTCTTTCTGATGTTTTGGCTTTTGGAAGGTTTACTGGAATCTTTCCTTCCACCATAAAAGTGGCAGTAGCCATAAATATTATAAGTATTACAAGTACTATATCCACAAAAGGGGTCATGTTTATTTCAGATATTTCTTTATCTTGGTCAAATTCTTTCATGGATTTTCCCTTTGCTTTCATGTAGTAAAAGTAGATACTTCATTTTTCTAACAAAGTAGTTGTAAGCTATAACAGAAGGAATTGCCACAAAAAGCCCCATAGCCGTTGATACCAAAGCCTGAGAAATACCTTCCATCACCACTTTTACACCGAATTGAGAAGAATTTCCCAAATCGTTGAAGGCCTTTATAACCCCAAGTACTGTTCCAAAAAGCCCTATAAAAGGAGCATTGTTGCCAAAAGTGGCCAATATACCTAACCTTTTGTCTAAAGCAATTCTTAACTCAAGCTCTTTGAAAAGCTCAAGCCTCTTGCTTATGTACCTGTAAGTTAAAAACCTCTCTATCATAACAGCTACAGAAAAAATGCTCATCACTATGAGAAGATACAATACTGGGTCTCCACCTATGAGGGCTAGTTTTAGTAAAAACTTTGTAATCATAGCATTTATTATAAATTAAAATAATCCATTTATGTTATAATACTTCTATGAATTTTGTAAGATTAAGACTGATATACCCAGAAAGCGTAGCCAAAGAGCCTATTATATGCAACATATGTAAAAACTTTAACATCATAGTAAACATCAAAATGGCGAAGGTTACTCAAGATAGCGCTATCCTAAACATAGAAATAGATGGAGAAATAGACGAAATAGAGAAAGCCATGAAATTTATGCAAGAAAAAGGCATAGACGTCCAACCTATAGAGGGGCAGATATTTACAGAGTAATCTTTGATATAATTATTTTGTGCAACTTATAATATCCTTAATTGTTGTTTTGTTTTTAAGTATTGGAGCTTTTTTTATATACGAAAAAGAGCATGTTCATCAAAAAGAGACAAGTTCTCCCCAGATATTAAAACAGATAAACCTTAGAATATACACAAGCAAGCAAGATGCTTGGGATATAACAGGTGATTTGCTGGTAATGAATGGTCAATATATAACACTAAAAGACATAAAAGCCATAAACCCCCCTTATGAAATATTGGCAAAAGAAGGAGTTTTAAATAGAGATTCAGGGATAGGTTATTTAAAAAAGGATGTGGTGTTCTCAAAGAAAGGTAAAAATGGACACGAGGATAAAATATATACCCAGTATACAAATATAGATTTAAAAAACTCTCACTTTTGGGCTAACAACAATATTATAATCTCTACTTCTAACTTTACCTCTTACGGTAAATCTTTTGATATAAATTTAAGACCATCTTTACATATCATAGTTTATAATATTAAAAGCTATGAAAAATAAAAAATTAGTTTATATTATTTTATTATTAACTTTATCGTTTTTAGCTTTTAGCAAAGAAAACAACAATATAACCTCTGCAAACTCAAATAATTCAAACAAACCTATTTACATAGAAGCAAACAAGATGGATTACAACAACAATGTAATCACATATACTGGCAACGTAGTAGCTACTAGAGGCAACGGTAAACTAACCTGTCAAAAGCTTACGATAATTCTTGATAAAAATAAAAAGATTGAAAAGGTGATAGCTACTGGAAATCCGGTGTATAAAGAGCCAAATAAACTTGTAAAAGGAGATATTATTGAGTACGATGTCCCCCAAGATATTATTGTAGTTACTGGTAATGCATATCTACAAAATAAAGGCAACACTGTGCAAGGAGATAAAATAGTGTATTATAAAAAGCTAAATAAAGCTATAGTCACTGGAAAAAGAGTACAATCGATATTTATACCAAACAACAAAGGAGCAAAACCTTGAGCATAATACATGCTATAATCCTTGGTATTGTAGAAGGAGTTTTGGAATTTTTGCCAGTGTCGGCTGCTGGTCATCTTACGCTGGTAGGAAAACTTCTTGGTATCAATACCGAAAACTCTGCTTTTAAAATATATGAAATATTTATGCAGATAGGTGCCGTGATAGCGGTAATAATACTTTATTCAAAAAGGCTTGTGGTAGATAAAAAAATATGGCTTAAGATAATAGCTGGTTTTGTACCAACGGGAGCCATAGGTTTTTTGTTTTATAAGCCTATAAAACACTTTCTTCTTGGAAACCCACTAATAACCGCAAGTATGGTATTTTTAGGTGGTATTGTTATAATAATAGTAGAATCTTTACCTAAAAAACCTAAAATTATAAGCTTAGAAGATGTAACTGTAAAAGATGCTGTTATAGTTGGTTTTATCCAATCTCTTGCTTTGATACCAGGAGTGTCTCGCTCAGGTGCTACTATAATAGGTGCCATGCTTCTTGGTTTTGAAAGGAAGACCGCCGCTGATTTTTCTTTTTTGATAGCAATACCTACTATTTTAAGCGCTGGTTTTTATTCACTTTTAAAAGACCATAGCCAGATTCATCATCAGGATATTTTGCCAATGGGCATTAGCTTTATAACAGCCCTTATTTTCGCAATTTTTTCTGTAAAGACTTTTCTAAATTTTATATCTTTCAACAATCTTAAAATTTTTGGATATTATAGGATAATCACTGGATTAGTTTACTTGATATATCTTTTGAGGTGATGGATATGGCAAACGTACTCATAGTGGATGATTCATTTTTTATAAGGGCAGCGATAAGAAAAATATTAGAATCCTCTGGATTTGTAGAAAATATCTACGAAGCTAGCAACGGTTTAGAAGCTTTAGAGATTTTAAAAAAGCAAAACATAGACCTTGTTACTTTGGATGTAGAAATGCCAAAGATGAATGGTTTGGAGACTTTGGAGCAGATAAAAAAAGAAAATATAGCAACACAAGTTATAATGGTTAGCGCTTACACTACCCAAGGAGCAAAGGAAACCATAAAAGCGCTAGAGCTTGGGGCTTTTGATTTTATAGCAAAACCAAAAAATTACGCAGATTTTTACAAGGTGAAAGATGAGCTTTTAAAAAAGATAGAAAGCGCCATTTTGAAGAATAAAAGCACATTAGACAAGTTAAAAGCTTTAAAAGAAGAAAAGAAGATTGAAACAAAGCCGCCTCAGATAACACCATCTACTGTTAGAAAATTAGGAAATAGAGGCGTTATAGCAATAGGTATATCTACAGGAGGTCCACAAACGCTTGGAGAAATATTACCAAAATTACCCTCTGATTATCCATATCCGATAACTATAGCAATACATATGCCTGACACATTTACGAAAAGCTTCGCAGAACACTTAAACTCAAAGTGTAAATTAAACGTTAAAGAAGCCGAAGAGAACGAAGTATTAAAACCAGGCAACGTATACATATCAAGGGGTAGAATAAATATGGTAATAACTGGAAACGAGAGTATGCCCGTAGTAAACTATGTAAAAGATGATTCTTTGATATATATACCATCCGCTAACTTGCTTTTGTCCTCTTGCGCTAAAGTTTTTAAGGAAAATACCTGTGGAATAGTAATGACTGGTATGGGTGATGATGGGTCTAAAGGTATAGTGGATGTTAAGAAAAACGGCGGTATAACAGTGGCAGAAGACCCGAAGACAGCTATTTTGTGGGCTATGCCAGAAAATGCTATAAAGACTGGCTGTGTAGATTTTGTACTTAAAAAAGAGGAGATTCCAAACTTTCTTATGAAGATTGCAAAATAAAAACTTTGTCATTTTAAAATCTATAAAACAAGGTATATTATAAACATGGATGTTGAGCAAAAACTAAGAATTTTAGCCGACGGTGCTAAATATGACGTTTCTTGCGCTAGTTCTGGTGGCGTTAGAGAAACTGTAGATGGCGGTATAGGCAATTCTTATGCTCCTGGAGTTTGTCATACTTTTACGTCAGACGGTAGATGTGTATCCCTTCTCAAAGTACTTTTCACCAACGTTTGCATCTTTGACTGTGAGTATTGCATAAACAGGGCTTCCAACAACATAAAAAGAGCTTCTTTTACGCCGAGAGAGCTTGCCGATATCACTATAAATTTTTACAAAAGAAACTATATAGAAGGTTTATTTTTAAGCTCTGGTATAGCAAAATCACCGGACCACACAATGGAACTCATGTTAAAAACCGTGAAAATCTTAAGAGAGGAGTATAAATTTAACGGTTATATACATCTTAAGCTGATTCCTGGTGCTTCAAAAGAGCTTATTGAAGAAGCTTCAAAACTTGCCGATAGGGTTAGTTCAAATATAGAACTTCCTACAGAAAAAAGTTTAAAGCTTTTAGCACCGGATAAAAACAAAGACAACGTATTAAAACCTCTGATGTTTGTAAAAAATCTAAGAGACAACAGTGAAAAGTCAATAGCAAGCGCCTCTACACAGCTTATAGTAGGAGCTACCGATGAACCAGATTATCAAATTTTGAGACTTGCCTCTTATTTTTACGAAAAGAAGATACTAAAAAGGATGTATTACTCAGCATATATACCTGTTCCAAACACAAAGCATATAAAAGTTGACAAAACACCTCTTCTAAGAGAGCATAGACTTTATCAGGCGGATTGGCTTATTAGATTTTACGATTTTAAGTATGAAGAGATTGTTGAAAAAGACTCAAACTTGGATTTGGAGCTAGACCCAAAAACAGCATTTGCTCTGAAAAATATACATCTTTACCCAGTGGATGTCAATAAAGCCTCCTACGAAGAGCTTATAAAAGTGCCAGGTATTGGTAGAAAAAATGCCATGAAGATAATCCAAGCAAGAGCTTTTAAAACATTAGAAGATATAGACCTTGTAAAACTTGGCATATCTATAAAAAAAGCAAAGCATTTTATAGTGGCAAAAAGATACTTAGGCTATAGCCTATCGCCAGAATATATAAGAAAAGCTATCATAAAAGGAGAATCCAAAGGTCATTCTTACACACAACTCAAACTATGGTAAATATAATTTTTGAAGATAGTTTTGAAGGTTTTTTAAGCGCCTTGTTTTACGCTTTTAACAACGATATAAAAAATCCTTTGTTTTTAAAAGCCCAAAAACCATCTCTTTTTAAAACTATAAAAGTAGAACTAGACGAAAATATAATAACAATTGCCAAGGGCTTTTTGGAAGAAGAAATTATAGAGCTTTTTTATGATTGTTTTTGTTTTGATGAAGAAAAAGCATTTTCAGATGTTTATAAAAGCTTTTTATTTTATATGAAAAATAAGCATTTAAAAGATATACATAAAGACTTTATTAGAAATCTTACTTATTATAGAAAATCTGTCAATAGAGAAAGGCACAAGTATATTGGGTTTTTAAGGTTTCATAAGCTTGACAACGTTCTTTACGCAAGATTTGAGCCCAGGCATTTTGTTATAGATTATTTGGGCGAGTTTTTTAAAAGAAGATATCAAGAAGAAAATTTTATAATACATGACTTAAAAAGAAAAAAGGCTGCTATTTATTATGAAAAGCGATTTAGCATAGAAGATTTTGATAAAGAGCTTAATGTAGAAAAAGATCAATATCAAGAGCTTTGGAAGGCGTTTTTTGAAGCAGTGACTATAAAAGAAAGAACCAACAAAAGATTACAAAACCACTACGTGCCACATTATTTTAGAAAACATATGACTGAATTTGATAACTAATCATTGACTTTTTTCGTATGATATATTACAATAAACAAAAATTATGCATTCTAGGAGGTTAAAATGCTTACAAATGAACATGTATCGGTAGTGGATGGGGCAGTTTTGTATGACGATGGTGACCATAAATTTATATGGCTTGGATGGGAAGAAGAGGAAGAAGAAGGTTTTGTGCAGGTAAACCAATACATTATTATTAATAAAGGAAAGGGCTTTTTGCTTGACCCAGGAGGTGTATACGTATTTCCAAGGGTTATATCAAATGTATCCACATATATAGACATAGAAAATATCCAAATGATATTTTATTCACACCAAGACCCAGACGTGTCTTCAGGTATAGCCCTTTGGCTTGCCAACACACCAGCAGAAGTTTATATATCAAACCTCTGGACAAGGTTTGTGCCTCACTTTGGTGTTACTGATATAAGAAGGATAAAGGGTATACCAGATAGAGGTATGACATATGCCTTGCCCTCTGGAGATATTTTAGAGTTTATACCAGCTCACTATCTTCATAGTGTAGGGCAATTCAACGTTTACGATAAGAGGTCTAAAATACTTTTTAGCGGAGATATAGGGGCAGCTGTTTTCCCAAGGGGCGAAAGAAAGGTCTTTGTAGAGGATTTCCAAAAACATGTTCCCTTAATGGAAGGATTTCACAAGCGTTATATGAATGGAAACGTAGCTTGTAGAAAGTGGGTAAACGAGGTAAAGAAAAGAGACATAGATATGATAGCCCCTCAGCATGGGTCTATATTCAAAAGAGAAGATGCTAAAAAATTTTTAGATTGGTTTTCTTCTTTGAGATGTGGTCTTGATATAATAAACGAGATATATTAAGCGGAGGGTGTTATGGAGATAGTTTTTGATAAAAATAAGATGCTGAGGAAAACGGTAAACAACATTTCTAAAAAACTTTATAAAAATATATTGATGGAATCTTTTGTAAAAAATACCAAAAAAATAATAGAAGAAAGAGTAAAAGATAGCGAAGAAAAATCTATGGGCATTAAAAACGCCATAGAAGAACTAAGCCAAACCATACATAGCATGAGCCAAAACGCTCAAGACGTAAAATTTTCTATGGATCTGCTAGTAAATAAATCCATGTCTTTAAAAGAGGATATAGACAGCAAAAAAGAGAGTGCATTATCTTATACAAAAGAAGTAAAAGATATAGCGAAAGAGGCTGAGAACCTCGCAAAATTTTCTGAGCAAATAGTAAAAGTTACTAGAAATATAAACTCTATAGCAGAGCAAACAACTATTTTAGCATTGAATGCCT
>JAGDWZ010000020.1 GCA_023269915.1 Hydrogenobaculum sp.
CCGATGATACTGTGCTGGGCAAACGGCACGGGAAAGTAGGTCGCCCTCGGGGGTTATAATATATTATGAACAACAATCTTCAATTTTCACAAGGTCTTTTCGAGACATTTGTTTACAACGGCTTTACCCCTTCTTTGGAAAAACACTTAAAAAGATTAAACAACTCTTCAAAAACATTGTTTGATATAGAAATTGATATTGATAAAATACTTGATATTTTAAAAGATTATCCAAAAAATTCTGTTTTAAAGCTTTTAATAGCTTACGAAGAAACACATCTTTACTATGAAAAACCTAAAAACTACAAAGTATATATAAAAACAAGACCAAAAACCAAAACTCCAAATAAGATAAATTTGACTATATCACCTTACAAAAGACACAGTAAAGATATAACCATATACCACAAAACCACAAACTATCTTCTAAACACGCTTTCAAAAAGATACGCCGTTGAAAGAGGATTTTTTGACGCTATATTTTTAAATGAGATGGATTTTATACAAGAAACATCTTCTTCAAATTTACTCTTTGTAAAACATGGTAAATTATATGCCCCTTCCTTGGAATCTGGGCTTTTGTTTGGTATCACTTTGCAAACCTTAAAAGATTATATAGATATTGATTTTATAAGCCTAACACTTGAAGACTTAAAAGATTTTGAAAGTGCTTTTATACTAAACTCTTTAATAGGTTCAAAATCTGTAAACGCTATTGACGATAAAATATTCAAGATTGAAAAAGATTTAGAAGATTGGTTAAATGCATGCATTCAAAAAGAAAACTCCTGATAGCCTCAGGTTTTTTAAACAAGAAAAATAAAACTATATATAGAGCAAACATAAAAACTATATCATACGTTGATAGCTTAGAAGAGATAAACATAGGAAAGCATCCTCATTTTATTATCATCCCTTTTTCTAAAGAAAAGATAATAGATATTGAAATATCCTCTTTTATAAAGCTAAAACCAATTTATAAAAGATCTCGTTTTAGGCTTTTAGAAAAGACAGCCAAAAAAGACTACATAGATATGCTGTTAAAAGCCAAGAAACTTATAGAAAATGGAGATATATACCAAATAAACTTAGCCATGAAATTTGATTTTGAGCTAAATTCAAAAGAAGAAAATTTATTTTGGCATTTTTACAACTATCAACCTGTGGATTTTGGATTTTTCTTTCAAGACAAAGATTTTTACATAATAAGCGGTTCAATGGAGCTTTTTATAAAGAAAAAGAAAGATGTTATATTGTCAAAACCCATAAAAGGCACATCAAAATACAAAACAAAGCTTATGAAAAGCCAAAAAGATATCGCAGAAAACCTCATGATAACAGATGTTATGAGAAACGATTTCAACAAAATATCCAAAGACGTTTGTTGCAAAAGGCTTTTCGCCATATCAAAACACAAAACCCTATACCATATGTATTCAGAGGTTTATGGCAAAACCAATAAAAACCCGTTAGAGATACTTAGCCAAACGTTGCCAGCAGCATCTATAAGCGGTGCCCCAAAGCAAATGGCCACTTATCTTATCAAAAATATTGAGCCCTTTGATAGAACGTATTATTGCGGTGTTGCTTCTTTCGTAAAAGATAAAAACATGGTTTCAAGCGTATTGATAAGGACTTTGATAGGCCGTAGAAAAGACTTCTCTTACTATGCAGGTTCTGGCATCACATATGACTCTATAAACGAAAAAGAGTACGAAGAGAATATGTTAAAATCAAAATTTTTTAGAGTGAAATGATTATTTTACAAGCTTTTTTATTTTCTTCAAAAAAGAAAACACCATATCCCAAAAAATATGCATTAAGTCTGATACTATAGCACCCATTACAAACCAAAAAATATCTTCCTCTGTAATTCTAGATTTTATGTTATGAAGTATCGTATCTGAGCTTTTAATAAAAGCATGAGAATAATGTGCAAAACTCATGATACCTATAATCACAAAATAAAGAAAAATCACCAAAACCAAGGCATATAAAAGCCTAGACAAAGTACCTATTATAGGAAAATGAGACATACCTCGATGTTTAAAAAACATACGATAAGGATGCCAAAACCATTTTAGTATTTTCCAGCGCTTTGAGGGTTTTGAATGATGAAGGTCTATATCTGGGGATAGCAAAATAGTAGTTATAACATAAGCACTTCCAAAGTAGAGAAAATATTCATGTGGTACTCCATATAAAAATATCGGAAGCGTTGCCAAATTTAAAAAATCGTGGGTATTACCAGAAGCCATTAGCAAAACACTGCGTCTATCATGTTTATACCGTAAGAATCTATGTTGTATATTGCTTTTAAGCGCTGACCTGGTTTTAACTTTACAAAAAGCTCTTCTTCAAAACAGTTTAACTCTATTTCTTTTCCTCTATCTGAAGATTTTATCCTTACTCCTACTCCCCTACTTGATATAGATGATATGGTTATATCCTGAGATATAAAGATGGGTTCTGGATTTAGCTCGCCGTAAGGAGATAGTCTTTCAACTATTTTAGACATATTTTTATCAACACCGTTTGAACTATAGACTTTTCTTAAGGGAAGCTCCAAATCCACTTCTAATACTCTATCTACTTCAAAGGATTCCTTTTTCAATAAATCGTTTATTTTTCTTTTAAAAGCTTCAAAATATTCTTTCTTAATAGTAATACCAGCAGCCCCAGCGTGCCCGCCCCACTTATCAAACATATAGCTTACATTCGACAGAAGCTTATGCACATCAAGACCCTCTACAGACCTTACAGAACCAACAGCATAGTTGTTGTTTATATAAAAAATACCTGTTGGTTTTTTAAGCTTATTGGAAAGCCTTCCGGCTACTATACCAAGGACTCCGTGATGCCAAGTAGTTTTCCCAAGCACTATAAAATCATCATCTGTTTGCGCTGCTAATTCATAAGCTTCCCTAAATATTGAGTTTGATATTTTTCTTCTGTCTTGGTTTAATCTGTCTAAATCAGTTGCAAGAATCTTTGCCCTTTCGTAATCTTTTTCAGCTAAAAGCTTCATGGCGATGATGGGTTTTTTTATACGACCTGCTGCGTTTATTCTAGGGGCTATGGAAAAGCCTATATCCTTCGCTGTAATAGGCTTTGTTTGACCGTTTTCTGTCCTTGTGATATAGTTTATAAGAGCTTTCATCCCTGCTTTACCAATTTCTGTGGCTGTATCAAATGGCATATCCTTTATTT
>JAGDWZ010000067.1:0-20854 GCA_023269915.1 Hydrogenobaculum sp.
ATCATTCACTTATATCATAATTAATAATCTTATCATGAGATAGCAAACTAAACTTCACTTCTTTGTGGCTATTTACTATAGAAAAGCAAAGTCCTAAAAGAATAGCACTAACAACTATATTGCTTCCACCATAAGATATAAAAGGTAAAGGTATACCCACTACAGGCATTATACCCATAGCCATAGCTAAATTTATTAAAGAGTGGAAAAATATAAAAGATGCCACCATAACAACGAATATTTTTTCTGTATACAACCTCAAATAGTAAGATATATTTAAAAGCCTTAAAACCAAGTATAAGTAAAGAAATATTATCGCAATAGACAACACAAAACCAAACTCCTCGGCTATTACAGAAAATATAAAATCTGTATGCCTTTCTGGTAAAAACAGAAGATGCGACTGGGTACCTTTCAAAAATCCCTTGCCAAATATTCTGCCAGAACCTATCGATATTATCGATTGTATAAGCTGATAACCACCTTTAGCGTAGTAAGCTTTTGGGTCTATTACAGTAAGGATACGCTCTTTTTGATATGGCTTCATAAAATGCCAAACTACAATTGGTATAACTACCAACATTGGTATTGCGTATCTAAAAAAGTTTTTTGGGAATTTGGCAAAAAATACTAAAGACATAACCGGAAGCAACATTATCACCGCTGAGCCTAAATCTGGTTGCTTGTATATGATAAGAAAAGGTATGCCTACACTAAGAAGTATATATAAGATTTTTTGGGCTTTTAGATAGGGGCTTATATAAATTATGTAGTCCACTATAAGTATTACGGAGGCTTTCATAAATTCCGACGGCTGTATGCCAAATGGTCCTATCCCTATCCACCTTTTGGCTCCGTATATAGTTTTACCCACAAACATCACCGCTATCAAAAGAAACAAGTTTATGCCGTATATCAAAGGAGCTATCGACAAAACAGAGGAAAACTTTATCTTGCTCATACCATACATAATGAACCAACTAAGTATTATGTATATAAGCTGTTTTATGAAAAGCCCGTATTGAAACCCGTAGTTGGTGTAAGTAGAGCTATAAACTCCCACAAGACCTATTATTTGAATAAGAAGTATTGTTAACACTACGTCAATGGGACGCATTTATCGTATAAAATACAAGAGCGCTAAACATAAGAGCGTCAAATCTATCAAGAAAACCGCCATGTGGCCCAAACACATTTGAAAAATCTTTTATATTGTATTGCCTTTTTATCAGGCTTTTGAAAAGATCGCCAAAAACCCCCACAAGGCTTATAGCTATTCCTAAAATAAAACCTTTAGAAAAACCAAAGTAAAATATATCAAACAAAATGCAAAAAGTACTTCCCCCTATAAAACCTTCTATAGTCTTGTTGGGAGATACACTCGGAGCCAACTTATGCTTGCCAAAGTTTTTTCCTATATAATAACTCATCGTATCAAGTATCCAAACGCTAAGAAGAAGCCCTAAAATGTAATGATTACCTAACTCCTTAACTTTGTATATAAAGCTTGGAAGTACAGCGCTTAAGTTTAGTATAAAAAAACTCTTGTAAAAAAAATCTATGTTTTTTGATATTAAAAGCTCCAAAAATACAGCTAAAAAAATAGCCAAAAAACCGTAAGTCAAATTGTAAATACTTATAAGCATTATAATAGGGGCTAGAAAAGTGTTTGTAATTGCCTTTGATGCGTCTTTTAGCTCTTTTGCCACAAAGAAACTTAGCATGGCCAAACCTAAAAGTGTTATAAATTTAAATGATAGCAAAAAAGCAAGTGTGCCAATACCTACAAGAAATCCGTAATATTCTCTATTCATTGAATTTCTAATTCAGACCTTGCAAGCGCCGCCTCTATACTATCGGGATAAAGAGATATAAGTTCTTTATAAAGTTTAACAGCCATTTGTTTTTGTCCCATCTCCTTGTATATGTTAGCAGCCGAAAAGTAGGCAGAAGGTGCTTTGTCGCAGGAAGGAAGCTCTCCTTTTTTACACTTATTTATCAAAGAAAGAAGTATAGCCAAAGCTTCGTTGTTGTGATGCATAGCCTTTTCGCTCATACCAAGCCAGTAGTATGCGTTGTTTGTAAGTTTTGAATGTGGATACTTTAGTATGAACTCCTTAAAAAGTCTTTTAGCCTTTCGATAATGTCCCGACTGATAATATTTATATGCCTCTCCATATAGTTCCTGAGGTGTTTTAGGCGTATTTGATATCAAAGATTGTAAGTTTGAAGAATTGCTTGTATTTTGAGGTGGAGCAGTAGAATTTATGATAGTGACAGTGTTAGAAAGATGCCTAATACCCTTAGATGGCGTTATAGCCGGTAAAGAGCTTAAATTTGATGGTTGTTCTTGAATTTCGTTTACAGGCGGTGGTTGTTCTTCGCTTAAATGCTTTGTTATATTGTTGTAAGCGGAAAGACCAAGCTTTACCCTAAGCTTTGCCAAAGACTCGTCCAAAGAATCAAGCCTTCTATTTATTTCGTTTATCTCTTGTTGCTGATATTGGTATTGCTGTTGCAACATAGCTATGGGATTTTGGCCTTGCTGCACCGGTTGTGCACAAGAACTAAGTAAAATAGATACCCCACTCAATATAAAAAATAATTTCTTTTTATCCATACTTTTATTTTAACATAGTTTATATTTTGGGTTAAAATAGAAGTATGGGATTTGTACTTTACAATACACTTAGCGCTAGTTTGGAAGAGTTTGTGCCGATAAACCCTCCTCAGGTAAACATATACACCTGCGGTGTAACTGTATACGATAACTCTCACGTTGGACATGGCAGAAGCCTTATAGTATTCGATGTTTTTAGAAGATACCTTGAAAAGCTTGGATACCGGGTAAAGTTTGTAAGAAATTTCACAGATATAGACGACAAGATTATAAACAAAGCCAACGAAGAAGGCAAAGATTTCATGAGCATAGCAAATAGATATATAGCAAGCTACTATCTTGATATGGAAGCGATAAACGTAAAGCCTGCCAACGTTGAACCAAGAGTTACAGAACACATGGAAGAGATTATAGCTCTTATATCAAAGCTAATAGAGATTGGTAAAGCCTACGAAAGTGACGGAGATGTCTACTTTTCTATAGATAGCTTTAAAGATTATGGGAAACTTTCCAAAAGAAGTCCAGAAGAATTAGAAGCTGGCGCCAGGATAGAACCTTCCTCCAAGAAGAACAATCCATTAGACTTTGCCCTTTGGAAAGCTTCAAAGTCCCACGAACCAGGTTGGGAATCTCCTTGGTCTTATGGAAGACCTGGCTGGCACACCGAATGTGTGGCTATGATATTTAAACATCTAGGCGAGACAATAGATATACACGCCGGTGGCATAGACCTTGTGTTTCCTCATCACGAAAACGAAATAGCCCAAGCAGAAAGCATAACAGGTAAGCCTTTTGCCAGATATTGGATGCACAACGGCCTTGTTACGGTAGGCGGCAAAAAAATGTCAAAGTCTCTTGGAAATTTTGTTACACTGAAAGATATATATACAAAATATCATCCTGATGTTTTAAGGCTTTTAGTACTTTTCACTCACTACAGAAGTCCTTTAGATTTTTCTTTTGAAAAAATGGAAGAAACAAAAAAAGCTTACGAAAGATTAAAAAGCGCAGTGGAAGATATAGAACCCCTAAAAGCCATAGCAAAAGAAGGAAACCCGGTTCTCAATATAGATTTTTACAGCCTAGAAAAGACTACACAAGAGCAATTTTACAAAGCCCTATCAGAAGATTTCAACACATCACTGGCTTTGGCTCACGTGTTTAACGCCGTAGGAGAGTTGAATAGAACAAAGACAGAGAGTTTTAAAGTGGGCTATATCACACCAAAAGAGCTTGAAGGATATATATTTTTAGCTAACAGTTTAAAACAAACGTTAAAAGATATTTTTGGGCTTTTAGAAGAAAACACCTTAAGCACAACACTAAAAACCTTGGAGCCTGCTTCAAGCATAAACATATCAACGGAGTTTTTGGAAATTTTAATAAACGCCAGAAACTTAGCAAAAGAAAACAAAGATTTTAAAGTAGCGGACTTCATAAGAGATGAGCTTTTAAAACAAGGCATAAAACTTGAAGATACCAAAGCTGGTACAATCTGGAAAAAACTCTGATGCCTTTTTATATCAAAGTTGGTAGATTTGCTCTGTCTAGCTTTGGCCTTATGATGACGATATCTCTTTTTATATCCTATGTGCTAGCTTTACAGATATCTAAGTATATTGGCATATTAAAGTCTCAGACAGAAAACATATTTTTGGCAGGTGCATTATCTGGTATCGTTTTAGGGAGATTTTTTTATATCGTTAAAAACCATGACCAGATACCAGATTTTTTGGGTATTTTCCAGATATGGAACGGTGGAGTAGATTATTATGGAACTTTGGTGGGCACTATACTTGGCGTAGTGCTGGTGGCTTGGCTTTACAATATACCTATCCTAAAAGCCTTAGATATAACATCTGTGGTAGGCTCCTTAACCCTTGGTCTTGGTTATATATCTGCTGGTTTTGTAGGATTTGGCTTTGGAAGACCAGTATCTTCCGAAGTAGACGTAACGCCCGGATTTCATATATTAAAGAAATTCCCATTCTTTTACATAGTATATAAGTTTGGAGACATAGCACCGCCCTCTATTCCATTTTATCCAGTACAATTTATGTATGGTGCACTATTTATAATTTACAGCATATTGCTTATTTACTATACTATAAAAAAGCAAGATAGATTTCCAGGAGAACTTTTTTCGATATTTCTTATGCTTTACGGATTTACAAGCGGAGTGATAGGATATTATAGCACAAGTCATGTTGTCTTTGAAAACTTCACAGTAGAACAGTTTTTCGGTGCTTTTGTATTTTTATCTGGGCTCATCATACTGTGGCTTTTAAAATATGAAAAAATCAACGCCTAAGAGTCTGCTATAATAATCTCATGTATTACAACGAGAATGAAGCTTCAAAGCATAAGAACCTTAAACGTATAGTTGTCCTTTTGGTATTGGTTTTTGCCTTTTATACGCTTTTCCAGCTTTTTAGAGGCTGGCCTAAGCCAGAGTTTAGGCTTACTTTAAAAAATCAACAAATACCTGGTACATTTAGCATATCTTGGCCTACCGATATAAAGTACGGCGTTATAGGTACTCTTCAAAGCGGCATCATAGCAAAAACGCCAAACCAAGGACAGTGGCCTTTGGCTAGCGTAGCCAAAATAATGACCTCATACATCATTTTAAAAGACCATCCTTTATCAATAGGACAAGATGGCCCAAGCTTTACCATTACTCAAAAAGAAGTTAACGAATACGAAGCTTTTAAAAAAGACGGTCAATCTGTGGTAAAAGTGGCTTTGGGCGAAAAACTAACAGAAAGACAGCTATTAGAAGGGCTTATGATACCATCTGCCAACAACTTCGCTTACATATTAGCAAGATGGGATGCCGGTAGCGTTAAAGCTTTTGTGAATAAAATGAATAAAACCGCTCAAGCTCTTGGGCTAAAAGATACTCACTACGAAGACCCAGCCGGCGCAAACGCTGGAACTGTAAGTAGCCCAGTAGACCAGTTTAGATTGACTCAACTTGCTATGCAAATACCAACCTTTAGACACATAGTAGCGATGCCTCAAGTAAATTTGCCAGTGGCAGGTATACAATACAACGTAAATTATGACCTTGGCAAAGACAACATAGTTGGTGTAAAAACAGGCTCCTCTTTGCCAGCAGGTGCAAACTTTGTGTTTGATTCAAAACAAGGCAATATTGATATACTTGGGGTTATATTTGGAGCTTCAGGTAAATCGCCCCTTACAAGTGCTCTAAAAGATGCTATAACGCTTATAGATGCCACTAAAACTCAAGTATCTGAGCAAAAACTCATATCAAAAAATGAGCAAGTAGGTTTTATAAAGGTACCATGGGACAAAAAAGAGATACCTCTTTTGGCTTCAGAAGATTTTAACCTTGTGGTATATCCGGGAATGAAAATATCTTATTCTATAGTGCCTATAAAAGATTTAAAATTTCCTATAAAGCAAAACGAAATAATAGCAAACCTAATAATAAATTATGATGATTCTAGTTTTAGCATGCCTTTAATAGCATCAGAAGAAATAAAAGCACCTAGTTTTTCTGATAGGTTGAGGAGGGTTTTATGAAGATTTTTCTAGTTTTGGGGCTTTTAGTGGGAATAGCTTTTGGATACGTTGGAGATACTTACGATGAATTTTTCAAAGAGTACAAAGATATCAAAGTCCTCAGTGTAGACAAAGCCCAAACGCCAGAGGCAGATAGGGCTTTAGAGGTAAAAAAAGATGGCTTTATAGTATACGCTCTTTTTAACAAAAAAGGTATATGCTATGAAGAATACAGCATAAAAAACAAAATTTTACCACCGGCTTCTTTTTTTATAAGAGATGCTAAAAGCCTAAAACCAAAGCTTATATTTAGAATACCTCTTAGAATGGCAGTATGGGAATACGATACACCGCGTTATAAGATTTTATATCAAACGTTTGGCATCCCGGGTTATCTTGGGGCTGATGCCAGAATAGTCAAATGAATTTAAAAAACATAAAGTTTATTGGCTTTTCAGATAAAAAACTTAAAGCATTTATAGACAAATCAAACTACGTCTTCTGGGATTGGTTTAACAAACTAAAAGATAAAGACAATTTAGAGTATATAAAAATCTACGGGAAAGATGCGGTATACTTCGGCAAAGAGTTTGGAAGGGTTCAAGTGTTTGTAAAGTTTAAGAACTTGTACAAAGGGGTCATAACACTTAGGAAAAAAGCTGTAGCCATTGGTGTTTTTGCCGTAGCAGACGATATATATCAGCTAAATGTAAAACAGTTTAGATACCCCATATTAGATGAAGCAGAAGAAATAGTAGCAGGTCTTATAGATTCCATAAAATACAACAACCTTGGAAGGTCGATAGAAGATACCATAAAAAAAGAGATAGTAGAAGAGCTTGGCATAGAAGATAACAGCCTTTTATACAAATCGCTTTTAAAAACAAAACCAATATTTATAAAATCTTTGTACCCTAGTATCGGGGATTCTTCAGAGGAGATATTTTTATACGTATTATTTTTAAAAGCCAAAAAAGAAGAGATAGAACATATTTGCAAAAAGGAAGCTGGCAACCAAGAAGAGAAAGAGTATACTGAGGTATGCTGTATAAAAGGCATAGAAAATATACTAAAGCATGATTACACAGATGCAAAAAGTTTTATAATACAACTTTGGTTAAAGGCCAAATATTTAGAATCCAAGCAAACTTCTTCTAATTTTGAGGATTTTCTTTTTAAAAACATTTAGATATGTTAGAATATTTAACATGGACTTAAAGCAAGACACCCAAGAGATACCGTTTTTTTTAGTATCTATACTAATAAACATATTTTTATTCTCTGGTCTTGCTATGCTTTTTACCATGAGACCTCTTTTAAGCCAATATCAAAACCCACCCGTAGAAGTACAACTAATAAATCCGCCCAAAGAAGTACCAACACCACCAAAACCCATAAAGCTAAGAAAGTTTCATATGAAAAAAACCTACTCCAAGCCTTTGAGTCCAGCAAAAGGTTATAAACCATCTACAGGTTCTCACCATCTTGAAACCAGCGCTCTAAGACCTAGACAAGTATTTCAAAAAGGTGATGTAAAAATCCCTGTGGTTCATCATCCGCCAAAAGCTCCGCCTAAAAATGTGAGTGTTTTATCTTCTTTAGAAAAAGAAATAGAAGCCCAAAGAAAGCAAGCTCAAACCGACATAGAAGGAGCAATTAAGCAAATAGGCAATATAAGTGCCACCATAAGCTCCAAAGGCTCTTACCTTCACGAGGGTTCCAGAAAGCTTATATATGCGCCACCATCTCCTATTATAAGAGCGGGCGAGTTTCCAGCACCAGTAGTTTTGAGGATTTTTGTATCACCGTCTGGCTATGTAACAAGGGTAATAATTTTAAAAAGAAGTGGCATAGCATACGTAGATAGAGAGGTGGTAAACTATGTAAGAAGGTTTAGGTTTGAACCTATCAATGGACCTGTAGAAAGCGGTACAATTACTATCAATTTTAAAGGAGGATAGATATGCAAATTGAGTTTATTGGAAAGCATTTTGAAATTACAGACCAACTAAAGGCTTTCGTAGAGTCTAAATTGTCAAAGTTTAAAAGGCTTTTAAAAGAGACCGGGGAAGACCAAATAGAAACAGTAGTTACCATAACAAGCGCCAGGGCCAAACATACAGACGACAACATAAACAAAACCTCTATCTTTAGAGTTGATGTGGATATATACATAAAAAGCAACGGCGGTGGTGCAGTGCACGCTTGGGAAGAGGACAAAGACGTATACACAGCTATAGATAGAGTAATGGATGAGATAGAGCGTCAGCTTTTGAAGTTAAAAGAAAGAAGGCTAAACTATCGTCGCAAAAGCTCAAAAGCTAAAGAAGGCATACATGAATCCATGTTTGAACAAGTCGAAGAACAGGAGCAAACTAAACCCTTTATAATAGAGGAAACTTTTTCAGTTGAAAAACCTATGAGCGTAGAAGATGCCATCTTAGAACTAACAGACAATCATATGATGTTTTTACCTTTTATGGATATAAAGGATGGCAAGATAAAAATACTTTACAGAAAGCGCTCTGATAGCTTTGGCGTTATAGACTTAGGATGTAAAGGATAAATATGCCAAAAAACGTTTTTGTAAACATAGCGATAGGCCTTTTTATAATAGTAGGCTCTTTGTTGGTGGTGGCTTTTAAGCCTGTTAATTTAGGTCTTGATTTAAAAGGGGGTATAAGCATGGTGCTGGCCCCTGATATAGAAAAAGTCATAAAAGAAGAATACGAAAACACTGCCTCAGACATATCAAAGCTTTTTATTAAAAACCACATAAATGTGTTGGACGTTACACCTTCCCAAGACGGTATATACATAGACCTTTTAAATGCTTCTGATTACAGCAAAATATATCAGCTTTTAAAAAAATACTATACCAACAGGATAGACATATCAAGAGTGTCTCCTCTTAAAGTAAAAGTTAGGTTTAGCTCTATCTATCTTAGCCAAATCAAAGAAAACGTCATTACTCAAACGGTGGAAGTCTTAAGAAGAAGAGTAGACCAACTTGGCGTAGTACAACCTGTAATCACAAAATTAGGTAATTCAAAAGTTATGGTGGAACTGCCCGGCGTTATGGACTTAGAAAGAGCCAAAAAAGTCCTTGGGAAAACTGCTCAGCTTGAGCTAATGGAAGTGGTGGACGCCTCACCTTCTTTAGAAACGTTGCAAAAAGAGTTAAAACCAGATGAAAAAATACTCCCATCAAAAGATGGCCACGAGTGGTATTTGGTAAAGAAAAAACCCATCATAACTGGGGCCGACTTAAAAACCGCTTACGAGAGCACCGATAGTTTCAACAACCCTGCCGTTAGTTTTGAGCTAAATTCTAAAGGGGCAGAGATATTTGGTAATTTTACCCAAAGCCATATAGGCAAAAGGCTCGCTATAGTCCTTGACAATAGGGTGATGTCTGCTCCAGTTATTCGCTCAAGGATATCAGACCAAGGTCAGATAACCGGCAACTTTACACCAGACCAAGTAAGAGACTTAGCAGCTATCTTAAGAGCTGGAGCATTGCCCACCACACTACATATACTTCAAGACGCCGTCGTAGGACCTACCCTTGGAAAAGCCGCAATAAAACAAAGTATATACGCCGGTATAGCATCGTTTTTATTTGTTGTGTTTTTGATAATAGCAAGGTATAAAACGGCTGGTATAACTGCCACAATAGCTATTGTAATGAATGGGCTTCTTCTTTGGGCTGGACTTGTGCTCTTGGGTGCCACTCTTACATTACCAGGTATTGCCGGTATCATACTAAACATGGGTATAGCGGTGGACTCAAACGTCCTCATATTTGAACGTATAAAAGAAGAGCTAGCAAGAGGCAATACGCTGAGAAAAGCCATAGAATATGGCTATAAGAGAGTGCTTAGCGCTGTTTACGATACACATGCCACACTCCTTGTGGCAGCTTTAATTTTATTTCAATTTAGCAGCGGTCCGGTAAAGGGTTTTGCCACCACCCTAACAATAGGTACTATAGCTTCTTTTCTTTCGAACGTTTATTACTCAAAAGCTATGCTTGATATATTAGCCAAAATAAGAATGCTAAAAATATGACAATTTTCATACTACTTATATCGTTTGTTCTCGGCACCATATTTGGAAGTCTTTTTAACGTCCTTATATATAGGCTTCCAAGAAATGAATCGGTGGTTTATCCAGGTTCTAAATGTCCATCCTGTGGGCATAAGATAAAAGCCTATGAAAACATTCCTATAATTTCTTATATTTTTTTGAAAGGAAGATGTAGTAGTTGCAAAACCAAGATACCCTTTAGATACCCTATCGTAGAAGCTCTTACCGGTTTTTACTTTGCTCTTTGCGTTTATGCCTTTTACATAAAAAACAATCCAGATTTATCTATTTTGAATATAAAAGATATTGTTAAAACTATAGAAGCATTGATGTTTGGGTCAATACTAATAGTACAGTCTTTTATAGATCTTGATTGGTTTATACTTCTTGATAGTTTTAACTATGGAGGCTTAGCAATAGGGCTTTTGTTTTCTTTAACTCCTTATGGTTTCGTTGATATTAAAAGCTCTATACTGGGAATTTTATTTGGTGGTTTACTACCGTTTTCAATATATTATATTTATCTTAAGGTAAGAAAGATGGAAGGGCTTGGCATAGGTGATATAAAGCTTTTAGCGATGATAGGGGCTTTTGGTGGAGTCTATATGGTATTAGGGGCTATGTTTTTTGGTTCTGTCATTGGGCTTTTAATTAGCATACCCACAATCATAAAAAATAAAAACATGCAATACTATATACCCTTTGGTCCATTTCTGTCTATAGGTGCTATAATATGGATGTTTCTTGGAAATCAGATAGAGAGAGCGCTATGGATTTAGGACAAATAATCATAATACTCGTTATAGCTTATATAGTGCTTGGGCCAGAAAAAATGATGGACGTGGCTACAAAACTAGGAGAGTTTACTAGAAAAGCAAGGGAGTTTATAGACGAAATAAAGATGCAAGCTTACATAGAAAGTGTGAATAAAAAAGTTTTGGAGCTTGAAAAAGAACAAACCAACACTGAGGAAAAGAAAGATGGAGAAGGAACTTCCGAAAGCTCCCCTGATGGAGCACCTTCAGGAACTAAGACAGAGAATACTTAAATCTATAGCAGCGGTACTGATATTTTCTGCCATAAGCTTTTTTTACGCAAGATATATTTTTGAAATTTTAAAATATCCCATAGATATATATTATCCCGGCATGAAACTCATTACTCTTTCGCCTACTGAACCTCTTTTTATAATGATGGAGATATCTGTAATAGTAGGAATAATTCTTGCTATACCTGTTATCTTATATCAAATATGGAGATTCGTAGAACCAGCCCTTTATCCAGAAGAAAAAAAACTTGTGTTTCCGTTGGTATTCTTTTCGTTGGTGCTTTTTGTAATGGGTGCTACTTTTGCTTACTTCGCAGTGCTTCCGATGGCCCTTAAATTTTTAATAGGCATTGGCTTTAGCCAACTTAGAGCAAAACCCATGCTTTCAGCAGAACTCTATATAAACTTTTTACTAAAAATGCTACTTGGTTTTGGTATAGCCTTTGAGATGCCAATATTCTTATTTATGCTTCAAAGAGCCGGCATCGTATCCACAAAGCAATTAAAAGCTTTTAGAAAATACTTTATAGTGGTGGCATTTTTTATAGGCGCTTTGATAGCCCCAGACGTTTCCACTCAAATCCTCATGGCTTTACCCCTCATAGCCCTTTACGAAATATCCATATTCATAGGTAGATTTGCCGTTAAAAAGCAAAATACTTCAAAGGAGATACAAAAAGCTTAACGGTTATTTAGCTTCTTGTCTAAACTGTGTAAAAATTATACATAAACTATTTAAAGTAGCTAGTTTGTAGTATAATAATTTTATGCCAAAAAACACCAACATAAAAAGAATACTCATAATAGGGGCCGGTCCTATTATCATAGGTCAGGCAGCAGAATTTGATTATTCTGGCACTCAGGCTTGCAAAGCTCTAATGAAAGAAGGCTATGAGGTTATACTTGTAAACTCAAACCCAGCTACCATAATGACAGATGAGGAGCTAGCTACAAAGACTTACATTGAACCCCTAACTACCGAAATATTGGAAGAAATTATCAAAAAAGAGCGTCCAGATGTCTTACTACCTACTTTAGGAGGTCAAACCGCTCTAAACTTAGCAAAAGATTTATATGAGTCTGGCATATTAGAAAAATACGGTGTTGGTATAATAGGAGCAAGCTATGAAGCTATAAAAAGAGGCGAGGATAGGGCTCTTTTCGCCAAAGCCATGGAAGAGATAGGTCTAAAAGTCCCACCAAACGCCATAGTAAACTCTCTTCAAGAAGGTTTTAATTCTATAAAAGAGATAGGTTTTCCAGCCATATTAAGACCGGCTTTTACACTAGGCGGTACAGGGGGCTCTATTGTTTACAACATGGAAGAATTTCCTTCAAAATTAAGCGCTGCTTTAGAAGCTTCACCCATCCATCAGGTGCTTATAGACAAATCTCTTATAGGCTGGAAGGAGTTTGAGCTTGAAGTTATAAGAGATACAAAAGACAACGTCGTTATAGTTTGTTCTATAGAAAACTTTGACCCTATGGGTGTGCATACTGGTGATTCTATAACAGTAGCACCAGCTCAAACGCTTACAGATAAACAGTATCAAATGCTTAGAGATGCAAGCCTTGCCATCATAAGAAAAATAGGGGTAGATACAGGTGGATCAAATATTCAATTTGCAGTAGACCCAAATAGCGATGATTTCTATGTAATAGAGATGAACCCAAGAGTTTCAAGGAGCTCAGCGTTGGCTTCTAAGGCTACAGGGTTTCCCATAGCAAAAGTAGCAGCTCTTTTGGCAGTGGGTTATACGCTTGACGAGATAAAAAACGACATTACAAAAAATACACCTATAAGCTTTGAACCAAGCATTGACTATGTAGTGGTAAAAATACCAAGGTTTGATTTTGCAAAGTTTAGAGAGTCCAGCAAAGTCTTAGGCACTACTATGAAATCCGTGGGTGAGGTAATGGCTATAGGAAGGACTTTCAAAGAGTCTCTCATGAAAGCCATAAGAAGCTTAGAAACAGATAATCCTTACCTTTTTATGAAAGATTACGAAGCGCTTTCTTACGATGAGCTCATAACAAACATAAGGATACCAACACCAGAACGTATTTTTTATATAAAAGAAGCCTTCATGAGAGGCATATCTATAGATAAGATACACGAAGTAAGCCATATAGATAAGTGGTTTTTGCATCAGATAAAAGAACTGGTGGAGGCTTACAAAGAAGATGTACCTTTTGATAAAAACTATATATTTGAATTGAAAATATTGGGCTTTTCAAATAAAGAAATAGCTAAAAAGTTTAACAAAACAGAAAAAGAGATAGAAGAACTTTTGCAAGACTTGAGCCCTACTTTTAAAGCGGTGGATACATGCGCTGGTGAATTTAAGGCTTATACTCCTTATTATTACTCTTCTTGGGAGTATCCATACTACAAAGTAGGACAAGAAGAAGCTATCTTTGACAACGACTAAATTGTTTGTTATAATATATTACTAACTTTAAAGGAGGTTTTGTATGCCCAATAAAAGACAAGCTGCTAAAAGAGCAAGAAGAGACGAAAGAAGAAGAGAGATAAACGCTTTGCATGTATCAAGGATGAAAACTGCCATAAGAAACTTTAAGAAGCTTATACAGGCAAAAGACTTAGAAACTGCCAAAGCAAAGCTTCCTTTCGTGGTAAGCATGATACAGCACGCTGCTTCTAAAGGTTCTATCCACAAGAACGAAGCTGCCAGAAGAGTTTCAAGAGTCACTCAGCTTTTAAACAAGGCTTTGGCATCCAATGAGCAAAAGTAAGCTTTACACAGCGTTATCGCTTGTTCTGACAGCAATTTTTTTAGCAATAGGTTTTTACTTTCTCAAAAAGCATGAAAAAGAGTACAACTACGCCGCAAGCTATCAACTCTCTAAAGTAGATGAGCTTTTACAAAAAAAGAATTATCAAGGTGCCTTAAATCAAGCTCAATTTGTGGCCACTCATTACAATAAAAGCCCAATGGCACTTTTGGCAATGTCCTATGAAATAGGCATATCCACGTTAGCAAACTTGCCCGTAAACGACGTCTCTTTATCTCAAGATATCTCATCAAAAGCTAAAACACTACCTGCTAAATTTTTATACGAAGAAAGGGCAGCTTACGGACTATACAAAGAAGGCAAATATCAACAAGCTATCAGTATATTAAACACCATACCAAACAATGCCTTCAACAAACCATCAGCGCTTCTTTTAGAAGCAGAATCTTATGAAAAGCTAAATGACAAAGTCAAAGCTATAACAATTTACAACGAGATATTGAAAACATTTCCAAAAAGCTATTACGCCAACGTAGCTTCTTTTAGAATATCTACATTAGAATCATGAATAAACTCTATGAAGGCAAAGCTAAGATAGTCTATGAAAACGATGAAGATACTTACATAATAAAGTTTAAAGACGACGTAACAGCTTTTGATGCCATTAAAAAAGACAACATATCTGGCAAAGGACATATAAATTTAGAGATAACATCCTTTATTTTTGAGCTTTTAAAAGCCAAAAACATAAAAACCCATTTTATAAAAAAACTATCAGAAGACTCTATGCTTGTTTTAAAAGCCAAGCGCTTGGATGTGGAAGTGGTGGTAAGAAACATAGCCGCTGGAAGCCTCTCTAAAAGGCTTGGCATAAAAGAAGGAATCCCTTTAAACCCGCCTTTGGTAGAGCTTTTCTACAAATCCGACGAGCTCCACGATCCTCTTATATGCATAGAACATGTAAAGCTTCTTAACTTGGCCACTGAAGAAGACATAACCTTTATGAAACAAACAGCCATAAAAGTAAACGATATTCTAAAAGAGTTCTTTGACCAACTTGATATAATCCTTGTGGATTTTAAGCTGGAATTTGGCAAAACAAAAGAGGGTGAAATAATCTTGATAGACGAGATATCACCAGATAGTTGCAGACTTTGGGACAAAAAAACCGGTGAAAAATTAGATAAAGATAGATTTAGATTTGACCTTGGCGACCTCAAAGAGGGTTATCTTAAAATCTTAGAACGTATAAAAAGTATTTAAATTAAAGTTTTATCTCCCATCTTTTCCCTTTTTAAAATCCTAAAATTTAATTTTAATTCTCAAAGCTAATCATTTAATTTTATTTGTTTTTAGTTTTTTAGCTTTTAATAAAAATATTTTTAAAACTTTTTATTTTTACAATTAAAACACGATATATATCATAAATAATGTTTTATATCAAAAGCGGGCTGCTTAATTTTAAGGGCAAGACAAGGTTATGACAATGTCTTGTATCATATTTAAACTATTGACAAAAAAACTCACCGGTATAGATTTTTACAAACCAAAAAGGAGGTAAAGTCTATGGAAATAGTGGTATCTATACCATTTATTCCGCTTGTTATTGCCGCCTTGATATCCTTTGTGGATGACAAGAGGTCGATACCGAGAATCAGCATGTTCTTCTCTGGGCTCATAGCCATTATAAGCTTGGTGGGGACTGCTTACGAGTTCATGTTTCACAAAGTGATTGTGGGGTTTTACGGCACTATCGTATTTGACCATCTTTCTTCTATACTGGTACCTTACGTAGCTTTAATAGGGCTTGTAATAAGAAAGTACGCTTCAAACTACATGTGGGATGAAAAAGGTTATAAAAGATTTTTCATCATACTAAACTTCATATTTAGCTCCATATACCTTATGATAATGGCAAATAACCTTGTGGTAATGTTTATAGCTTGGCAAATCCTTAGCCTTAGCCTTTATTTCTTGATATCTTTCAGAGTAGAATCAAAAGATGCCGTGAGGTTTGGTTCTTGGGCTATTACGGTTCATAGGATAGGCGATTTTCTATTTTTGCTTGGCACAGTACTCACATACAAAGTTTATCACACTCTAAACCTACAAGAGCTTTACCGTATTTGGCAAACCAACATAGAACACAGCACTATGGTAAACGCTATAGCTCTTTTGTTTGTGGCTTCTGCTATGGCAAAATCAGCTATAATACCCTTTTACTTCTGGCTTCCTTACACTTCAGAAGCTCCAACTCCAGTGTCAGCTTTAATGCACGCTGGTATAGTAAACGCTGGTGGTATCCTTTTAAACAAGATAGCTTATCTTTACCTATCTTCTTCTATAGCTCTAAACACGGCGTTTTTCTTTGGAATACTTACGGCTATAGCCGCTTCGGTGGTAATGTTGTCTAAGCCGGATATAAAACGCTCTTTAGGTTATTCCACGGTAGGTCAAATGGGATACATGATAATGGAAGCTGGTATAGGAGCTTTTAGCGTAGCTATATACCACCTCATAGTACACGGTATATTTAAGGCATCCCTTTTCTTAGAATCCGGAAATGTGATACACCTTGCAAGAAAAGACCCAAACATTCCAAAAAATCTATCTTACAAGCTCTTTTCAGAAGAAACCGAAGAGAATAGAAAGACTATAGGTGAGATTGTGGCCATATTTACCATAATACCGATAGTGCTTTTTACCCTGATAGAATTTTTCATAAATAGAGTGCAGTTTCAATTCCAAGCTGGTATTATATTCTTAGCTTTTGGTTGGTTAACTAGCGCTCAGCTTTTCTTGTCCTTTTTCAAAGTATCTAAGAATACGTCTTTAAAGACAATTCTTGGTCTTATAGTATCTTTTGTGTTTATAGTGTTGACTTACGAGTTTATGGGTACTACTTTTGAAGAGTATCTATACGGTCCTAAGTACGTAGAGTTTTATAAAGCGGCTAGTCTTTCTATGCCATATCTTTTGGTGCTACTTGGAATTTTGATAGGTGTGATAGTCTTTGGATGGGCTATTATATACTATCAATCTTACAAAGATGCCTCTGGTACAAGGTTTGAAAAGCTAAGATGGGCTTTTTACAAAATCTTCTCAAGGGGCTTTTTCTTACCGGACCTTCTCATCAGATACTTTAAACTTCTATAAAGGAGGTGCTTTATGTTCTATGTAGCTTTAGTGTTTATGGGTTTGGTACCCTACTATTTTGCTGTGAAAGATTTTAAAAGGTATGGCTCTACGCTTTTAGCTTTACCCTTTATTGGATTGGGCGTTTATCACTTTGACGACGTGATTCAAAACGAGTTAGTATATAGAATACTTGAGGGTGCAGCATTTTTTACATCGATACTGACATTTTTCATGTCCTACAAGACTAAAAATCTTATAAAACTAAGCTATTACTTCGTGTTTGTAAACGTGGTAGCTTTGTTTATCTTCAAAGATAAATGGATGTTTGAGCTTTACTTTGGTTCGTTGATATTTAGTGCGTTTTCTCTGTATCTCGTGGCTACTTACATGGACAAGGTGTTTGGCAGTGCAAACATAGACTCTATAACCGGTCTTGTTTTAAAAGCTCCAAAACTTGCTTTGTTTTTGAGGTTTTCTCTCATGAATCTCGGTCTTTATCCACCTTTTGCAAACGCTTTGATAATGACAGCCAGTATAGTAAAATCACATCTTAGTTTAGATGGATATCTGATAATGGGTTGGGTATTTTTTGCCAACTTTTTTATGGCTTTTAGGATAATGAGCAAATCGCTTTTTGGTAAGCCAAACGAACTTTTGACCTACAAAGACATAGGACAGGCTTACCTATGGGTGTTTACCGTGCTATTTTTGGCACTTACGTTGGTTGGATTTTATAGTTTAATGGAGGTGTTAATATGATAAAAGATGTATTTCAAAATGCTCTTAAGCTTATACCTTACTACTGGCCTATGACCACTTTTATATCCAGGAACCCTTTGATGGGTTTTGAGGATATGCCTTTTAGAGATGCTTTGAAAAAAGCCTCTAAACTATTTAAAGCAAAAGTGTATATGCCCTCTTCTTACTACGTAGAGCTCTACAAAGAGGGCATCATTAAAAAGGATGTTTTTGAAGAAAACCTTATGGAAGAGATTAAAAATATAGGACTTTCACACTACTTCCAAGAAGCCAAAAAATATATGGTGGATATAAGCCCGTCTTTGGATGAGTATAAAAGCATACCTAAGGATTTAAATGAGGATATCCTTTACTACGTAAAAACCAAAAAGGACACAAACGTTTATAGGCTTATAAGAGAACTATCTGAGGATATGCTTCTTTGCGAGATACTGGATGCGTTGTTTGATAAAAACTATACAGACATTATAGAAAAAGAGATAGTTGAATTTGTGGCAAGGTTTGTGGACGAAGGCCAAACTACCATGTCTATGCCAGAAAGAGAAAGGGGCATGTTCGAAGCTTTTAAGCTCTATGAAGGTATTGTGGACAACATAGACGAAGAAGCTTTTGCTGAGAAATACTTAAACCTTATAAATCCTGATGATGTGGAAAGATACATACTAAATCACTTTGTTAAAGACTTTGGATGGTCATCTTTTCTAAAATATAGAAGCGAGTCCCAAGATTATTACTTCCAGATAAAATACCCCTCTTCTATGATGGCTTATCTTGGATTAAGGCTTTACTATGAAACCAAGTATCTAAAGAAAGCTCCTATAAAGAACTTTGATGACTTTAAAGCTTTTGTTTCAAAAGATCCTTACTATGTAGCTTTGAAGCTTTTAAAAGCCAAAAACTTGCTACATCCAAAATTCGTAGACCAGATGGAAATTAGCAAAAAGTATAAGTCTATTTTTGAAGATTACATACACTACGAGGAAATCCAAAGAGCTTCTTTGCTTCAAAACGTAGTACAAGCTATGAGCATTGATTACGAAGGTTTAGCAGAGCTTTTAAGACTGACAGAGTTTTTAGAAGAGGAAGAAGGCTATATATGGCTTGTATCCTTGGAAGATTCTTACATAAAAGATTTGTCTAAAGAGTTTGTAATGGCTAAGGAAAAACAGATTAAATCAAATTTGGCCACGGCCGTTTTCTGCATAGACGTAAGGTCAGAAGCTATAAGAAGAAACTTAGAAAGATTTGGTCATTACAACACCTACGGTGTAGCTGGGTTTTTCGGTACCCCTATAGCTTTTATAGAGTTTGACAAAGGCCACGAGATTTATTCTTGCCCAATTATTATGAAACCTGAGAAGATAGTATTAGAACTACCAAAAGAAGGTCACAAAGAATACGAGCAGAAGAAAAATATAAGCTACACCTTTAAAAAGATTCTAGATTCTTTGAAAAACAACCCTTATACACCGTTTTTCATGGTAGAGGCGATGGGATGGTTGTTTGGAGTAAATCTCTTTGGCAAAACTCTATTCCCTAGGCTTACCCAAAAGCTCATGAAAAACGTAAAAGCAGAAAAACCAGATACGACCTTTACTATAGACAAATTATCTGACCAAGAGATAGAAGAGCATGCAAAAAGGTTCTTTGCAGAGAAGATTCAAGAGGCCTATCATGAAGAGTATAAGAAAAATTTAAAATACAAAGACGCGTTGGCAATCCTTGACGCTATCTTATATGATAAACCCACAACTTTTGATACCAAATTTTTGGAGCTTTTAAAAACCAAATACGGTATTACAAAAGACGCTTACCTTTTCCAAAAACAAAAACTATCTATGATAGGATATACAAAAGAAGAGCAAGTTAGCTTGGTTTACAACTTCTTAAAACTCATTGGTTTTATAAATGATTTTCCTAAGTTTGTATTCTTATTTGGTCATGGAAGCACATCCGACAACAACCCCTTTGAATCTGCCCTTGATTGTGGAGCGTGCGGTGGCAACAACGGTCTTGCAAACGTAAGAGTATTAGCAAGGATAGCAAATAGAAAAGAGATAAAAGAAGCTCTAGCTTTAAAGGGTATTTTCATACCAGAAGATACCATCTTTATACCGGGTATTCACGATACTACCACAGATGAGTTAGAACTATACGATTTGGATTTTGTACCACCGTCTCATAAGGCTTATCTTCAGAAGGTATTAGAAGACTTTAAACTAGCTTCGCAAAAAACTAGAGAAGAAAGGGCAAAACTCTTGCCTTACGCCGATAATCCAGACAAGATTTTTATAAGGGCTATAGATTGGTCTGAAACAAGACCAGAATGGGGATTATCTAAAAATATGGGAGCTTACGTAGGAAAGCGTTCTAGCACTCAAAACTTGGCACTTAAAAATAGGGTCTTTATGCAGTCTTACGATTGGGAAGTGGACAAAGACAACTCTATATTAAAAACTATACTATCTGGTCCATATCTCATAGGTGAGTGGATAAACTTAGAGTATTACTTTTCTACCACCGACAACGAAAGGCTTGGTGCTGGTTCTAAGGTTTATCACAACGTTGTAGGCAAAATTGGTGTTTGGACCGGAAACTACGGAGATTTAAGGACGGGGCTTCCATATCAAACGGTTTATATGGACGGTAAACCTTTCCATGAACCCATGAGACTTTTGGTGTTTATAGAAGCTCCTATAGAAAAAGTGATGGATGCCGCTAAAGATGTGCCAAAGGCCCTTGAACTTGTTTTAAACGAATGGACAAGGGTAATAATAATAGATAAGACCAAAGGAGCCACCTACACCATAAAGAATAAAGAGGTAATAACGGTATTTGAACAAAGTATAAAAAGCATATCATAAGAGACATGTTTAAAGTTTTAAAGGTGGGAGGGGATTGAGGGTGGGGGA
>JAGDWZ010000067.1:20954-27755 GCA_023269915.1 Hydrogenobaculum sp.
AAGGTCCGGAGCCCACTCTTGTGGTATAAGCCTTCGATACCCCTACAAACTTAGCGTCGCTAAAATACTTAGGGTGAAGACCAGTACCATTTGAAAGGCCAAGGGTAGATGAGTTTGAAGAAGTGACATACGGATACGTACCAATATCTATATCAAGCATAACCCCTTGGGCTCCTTCGAATATTACGCTTTTTGAGTTTTTTATGATTCTAAAAGTGTTTTTAACATTATTTTCTATAGGTTTAAAAAGCCTAAAAACATCTTCTGCAACTTTATCTTTGTTGAGCTCAAATTTCTCGTTGTATACTTTTTCGCACAGCTCTTTTGTAAATTCTATATTCTCTTCTAGTCTTTTATAAAAGATATCCTCGTTTTTTAAATCAACCATTCTTATGCCTTTTCTGGCATACTTCATCATGTAGGTAGGCCCTATACCTTTTAGCGTAGTGCCTATGTTTGATTTTTTTTCAAAAAGCCCGTCCAAAATCTTGTGATAAGGAAGTATAATATGAGCTAACTCACTTATAAAAAGTCTATTTTGAATATCCAAGATTTCTAAATCTTTTATCTCTTTGTTTAAAACCTCAAGGTCTATCACCATGCCTTGAGCTATTACTCCTTTTGAATGTTTGTGCAATATTCCAGTAGGCACAAGATGAAGTATGTACTTTTTGCCATCTACTATAACCGTATGACCTGCATTGTTGCCGCCTTGATATCTAACAGCCGTTTCGTAATCTTTTGACAGTAAATCCACAATCTTTCCTTTTCCTTCATCGCCCCATTGAGCACCTACTATAACAAGCTTTTCCATAACCTATACATTATATCAAAAATGATGATGTTAGGATTTTTATAAGATAAGCAAGAAAAAGTAAATAGAAAGCCCCCAACGAGGGGCTAAGGTGTGGTTATACTTTATACAGGTCTTGCGTTGAAACCTTCATCTGGCGGCGGATTTTGACCATCTGATGGATTCGCACCAGCCGAATATAAATGCGTAGCTATTTTGTTAGAGACGCTGTTTATCCTACTGTAAGCATCTTCTATCGTATTCCTATCTGTAGAGTTGAAAGCTTGCTTTGCATTTGCAATTTCTCTTTCAGCCTCTTCTAAAAGGTCTTGAGGTATCTTATCTTTTTGTTCGTTTAAAAGCTTTTCAAGGTTATACACCAAGGAATCAAGTCTATTTCTAGCTTCTATAAGCTCTTTATTTTTCCTATCCTCATCGGCGTGCATCTCAGCTTCTCTTACCATCTTTTCTATATCTTCTTTGGAAAGACCACCAGCGGCTTGTATTTTGATGGATTGCTCTTTACCAGTAGCTTTGTCTTTGGCTGTCACATGAAGTATACCATCGACGTCTATATCAAAACATACTTCTATTTGCGGTACTCCTCTTGGTGCTGGTGGTATACCAGTCAGCGTAAACCTACCAAGGGATTTGTTGTCTTTAGCCATTGGTCTTTCACCTTGGAGCACGTGGATTTCCACTTCCGTTTGGTTATCTGAAGCTGTGGTAAATACTTCGCATTTTTTGTAAGGTATCGGTGTATTTCTTGGGATAAGAGTAGTCATTACACCACCTAAGGTTTCAAGACCTAAAGAAAGCGGTGTTACATCCACAAGGAGTATATCTTTTACCTCACCGGTTATAACACCAGCTTGTATAGCAGCACCCACCGCCACCACTTCATCTGGGTTTACGCCTTTATGAGGCTCTTTTCCAAAAAACTCTTTTATCTTTTGTTGAACTAAAGGTATACGCGTAGAACCACCTACTAGCACCACTTCGTTTATATCTTTTGGAGTAAGCTTTGCATCTTCTAAAGCTCTTTTTACTATTTCCATAGTTCTATCTATGAGGTCTTTTATCATCTCCTCTAGTCTTGCTCTTGTGAGTTTCTTCTGTAGGTGTACTGGTTGTTTGGTTTCTGGATCTATGGTTATAAAGGGTAGATTTATCTCGGTCTCCATCTTGAAAGAAAGCTCTTTTTTAGCTTGCTCTGAAGCCTCTTTTAAGCGTTGTAAAGCGGTTTTGTCGCTTCTTAAATCTATGTTGGTTTCTTTCTTAAATTCGTTTATAAGCCATTCCATTATGCGTTCGTCTATGTTGGCACCGCCTAAGTGTGTGTCACCATTTGTGGCTTTTACCTCTATAACACCTTCTCCACCTTCTAGGATAGAAACGTCAAAAGTACCACCACCAAAGTCATATACCAAGATTTTTACGTCCGCTTGCTTATCAAGCCCGTATGCCAAAGCTGCCGCTGTTGGTTCATTCAATATCCTTTGGACTTCAAGACCTGCTATAGCTCCGGCGTCTTTTGTAGCCTGACGTTGACGTTCGTTGAAATAAGCTGGTACTGTTATGACGGCTTTCGTTATCTTTTCACCAAGGTAGGCTTCGGCTGCCTCTTTTAATTTTTTGAGCACTTGGGCCCCTATCTCTTCTGGTCTTACCTTTCTTCCTAAGTTTGGTATTTCAAAAGCTGCGTCTTGCTTATCGTCTGGGACCACCTTGTAAGAGACCCTTTTTGCTTCATCTAACACTTCATCGTATTTTCTTCCTATAAATCTTTTTGATTCGTATATAGTATTTTCTGGGTCCAATACGGCTCTTCTTTTGGCTGGATCACCCACCAATACCTCTTTTTCTTTGGTGTATGAGACTATGGAAGGCGTAAGCCTAGAGCCTTCTTGGTTTGCTATAACCACTGGTTCTCCACCTATCATAACAGCTACAACAGAGTTTGTAGTTCCAAGGTCTATACCTAATACCTTTTCTGCCATACTTCTACCTCCTACTTTAATATATTATTATAATAAAACTTAAGCATAATTTTGTCAAGTTTTTTTAGTATACTTATAATATACTAAAAGCCAAATACCTTAGAAGAAAGAGTAAATACCATCTAAGTATTTGTTTTAACAGCTTTTCATAAAAAAGTTATATAATAAAGTTATGCAAGAAAATTTTGATAAGGAAGATGTTCAAGGGCAAGAAAAAGCTAAGCCAGATTTAAGCGCTATATACGTTGGTAAAGAAGCGCTTGAAAAAGCACCAAAAATATACGGTGTTGAGACCGGTGTTGAGGGGCTTGATGATTTGTTTTTCATAGTAGAATCAGAGAAAGGCAAGATTGTAAAAAAGAGTCTAAAAGGTATACCGGCTTATTCGGTTATGAATATAACGGGGGTCTCTGATACTGGCAAATCTTTGATGGTGGAGCAATTTAGCGTATATCAAGCTCAAAAGGGTAAAAAAGTAGCTTTTATAAGCGTAGAGGCTCCGGCAAACTTTGTAGCGGCATCTTTAAAGCTAAGAGCGTCAGCCATGGGATACAAGTTTGAAGATTTTGAAAACAACATAATACTTATAGATGCGGCTTCTTCTGATAGGCTTAGAGAAAATATACCTGATTTACTGGCAACTCTGGCTTACGCTATAAAAACCTACAAAATAAACTTTACAGTGGTAGACTCTATCACTGGACTTTTCGAAAACAAAGAGATGATGGCAAGGGCAATAGTAAGAAGAATGTTTAACTTTATGAAAAAATGGTATCAAACGGCTCTTTTTGTTTCACAAAAAAGAAGTGGTCACGAAGAGCTTACCGCTGAAGCGGCTGGAGGCTATGCTGTAGGCCATATAGTAGACGGTACCATAGTGCTAGCAAAGGAGCTTGTAGACTCCACCTACAAAGCAAGGCTTTACAAAAAAGAAATAGGTGATATAGTGAGGCTTTTTAGAATAGACGGGTGCAGAATGTCTGGGCACGACACAAAAACGCATTTTTTGGAAATCACAGAAACAGGGCTTGTAGTAATAAAAGAGCCCATAGGTAAAAACGTAAAATCTGAAGAGGAGGTATAGATATGATTACATTAAACGGTGTAATTGAAAACGAGCAGGACTTAGAAAGGCTGGTAGAAAGGGTTTTCCTAAAAGCTATAGACTTGCTTGGCGGTCTTTCTAAGCTATCGGAGTTTAGGACTCTCACTTGGCTCCCTTCTTTGGCTAGAGCCTCTTATGTAATCGTTTTAAAAGAAGAGTACATAAAACCAGAAGAGGAGATAGCGGCCAAAGTAGGGCTTACAAAAAACACGGTGAAAAATATATTGAGGGCTGACCCTACCCTTGCGATGGAAAAGATAAAAAAGTTGGAAGAGCTTACAAAAGAAGAATCTAAGGAAATGAAGGTTCATACCGCCGGAGGTATAGCAAAGTTAGCTTACAAGCTTGTAAAAGATGGTCAAGATGCCCAAAGTCTAATGCACTACTGTTCTTTGGTGGCTCAAGATATTGTAAAAGAGCTGGACGTCCCTTGGGCTTATCTTGTGCTTAAAAATACCAAGGGTTTAAAGTATCCAATAATAGATGGTAGCGTTTTACAAGAAAAGCTAAAAAACGTAAAGATTAAGAATATGAAAGCAGAAGATATACTAAAGCTAATACACTATCCCATTAAAACCCCAGCAGCCCTTATACACGAGATAAAGCAAGCCATAAATGAACACCAATAAAGCGCCAAATGATATATTTAAATACAAGAATGCAACTTTGTGGTTTTTACTAGCTTTTGTATTTATAGTTTTTAGCTTAGGTGTAAATTTATTTTATATAAACGAATACAAAGAGAATACAATAAAAGAAGCAAAGGTTGACTTAAAAAACAATCTATATACGCTCAAAAATCATATAATCAACGAAAACAGATTAGAGTATTATTTTATGCAAAACATTAAGTATATAATAAATAAAGTTGGTATTAACAGAGCTATACATATTATTCAAAGAAACTTTGACAACAAGAATAGCCTATTTTTTATAATAGGCAAAAATCTTAAACCTGTTGGCAACGAGTATACACAAGATGAAATATCTATATACCAAAAAGCACTTTCTAATAAAACAATAAAAAACGCCATTTATAGCTGTGTTTTATCAAATAAATACTGTTTTACACCAGCTTTTAACGTAAACAAAGATTACTTCATATTTACCATTTTGCCTATAAACAAAAACCTATACCTTCTTCAAATACACAAACCTCCTTTATATATATACACATACTCTGCAAAGGGCTTTTCTTACGGTGTTTTACTTCCAAACGGCACCATAAATTCTCATATCCCAATTTTATCTAAAAACCAAATACACAAACCTCTTTATGACTTTATAGCATCTCATAAAAACCTTAGCTTTGCCTTCGTAAGATACAAATCTCCTATAGATGGTGAGCCAAAGCTAGCAGCTATCACCAGACTTAATCTTGTGGCTGGTAAAGTTATATATCCTTACGTTTCAGTATCGTTGCCATTTTTATTAAAAGGGTATTATACTGATTTAAAAGCTATATTGTCCTCTTGGTTTATATTTACAATCATTTTGCTTATTTTTATAGCTTTTATAATCAAAAAAACCACAAAGGAAATACTTTTAAATCAAGAAAAATATTTTTACGAGACGATGTTTGATAAACACTCTTTGCCATTGCTGCTTATAGATGAAAATGGAAAAATTTTAAAGGCAAACGAACCAGCGTCAAAGCAATACGGTTATTCTAAGGAAGAGCTTCAAAACATGTATATATATGAACTTGAAGGGGTGCCAAAAGAAGAATCAGAAAGACTGCTAGCAAATATAATACAAGGTGATTTAAAACATTTTGAATTTATTCATGTTTCCAAAAATGGTAAAAAGATAAACGTAGAGATTTATATAAATAAATTAGATATAGAAAATAAAAAATACGTATTGTATACGATAATAGATATTTCTGAAAAAGTGCTATTGGCAAAACTTTTTGATATGATAAAAGAAATCAATACAATACTTATAAGCGTGGATTTAGAAAGCGAACTTTTAAACAGCGTAGCAAGGATTATCGTAATGTTTGATTTTGATTACGTAAAAATCTTTAAAGTAAAGCAAGAAAACACCCTTGAACTTATATTGGAGAATGGGAACAACACCGAAATAGAAGAAAACCACAATTTAGAAGAAGAAAATAGAGCTCTACTTACAAAATCTATAATAACACAATCAAAACCAAACTATTCAAAAGCATCTATACCTATATTAGATTACAGCGAGGACAAAGTTTTATATATATTAAGCGTATACAAAAAAGAATCTCGGTTTTTCAATAATTTTCATATATTTAGCATATTGGAAGAGCTTAAAAAAGATATATCTTTTGCTTTGAAAAAAATCTTAGAAGAGCAAAATAGCTTCATTTTAAGAAAAGCCCTAGAAAACTCCAAAGGCTGGGTGCTTATAACGGATGAAGATGGCTATATTCTATATGCAAATCAAACGGTATGTAACATATCTTTGTACTCTTGCGAAGAGCTGATAGGTAAAAAACCAAATATATTTAAATCCGGTTATCACGATGACGATTTTTATAAGATGTTATGGCAGACAATAAAATCTGGCAACACCTTTGAAAGTATTTTCTACAATAAAAAGAAAAATGGAGAAATATTTATCTTAGAGGAGTCTATTATACCTATCACATTAAAGGACGGCACTGTAAGATACATTACTATAGCAAAAGATATTACCCAAGAAGTAGAGCTAGAGAAAAAACTAGAGAGTTTTAGTTTTATGGATCCCGCCACAGGACTTTTAAATATAAACGGTTTTTCAAAAGCTATAAACGATAGATTAGATTATATTAAAAACCAATCTAAGAAAGGGGTTCTAATACTGCTTGATATATATGGATTTTCTATACTAAATCAAATATACGGGTTTAGCAAGGCAGATGAAATTGTAAAAAAAGTAGCAAG
>JAGDWZ010000062.1:0-12065 GCA_023269915.1 Hydrogenobaculum sp.
TGTAAAAATGCTTTTAAATTTTAGTTTCAGGAATTGCTGAATGTACACCAAATATCTATTAGAGATCATATCATTGGATAGGCTTGATGATTTTGTGAATACTATAAAAAAGCATATAAATATATCAGATATAGTGTGCTTAGAAGGTGAACTTGGAGCTGGTAAAACTACGTTTGTAAAAGCTTTTCTAAAGTCTTATGGTTTTGAAAATGTATCAAGTCCTACTTTTTCTATAATAAACGAATATCAACTGAAAGATTTTACCGTGCTTCATTGTGATTTTTATAGGATAGATGATGCAAAGCCCTTTTTAGATTATATAAAAGAAAAACAAAAAGAAGCAATAGTTTTCATAGAATGGCCAAAAGACATCGATTGTACAAAAAAACTTACTATAACAAACATAGGCAAAGAAAAGAGGCTTTTTAAACTATGCTTTTAAATGATATTGACGCTATCATAATAGGAGGTCCTACTGCCTCAGGTAAAACTGAAATAGCTCACGAGCTTGCAAAATTGTTAAACACAGAGATAATAAGCGCAGACTCTATGTGTGTTTACAAGTTTATGAACATAGGCACCGCAAAACCTAGTCTTGAAAAAAGAAAAGAGATAAAATACCACATGATAGATATAGTTTTACCAAACGAATACTTTGATGTATACATGTATGTAGAAAAAGCTAAAAATCTTATAAAAGCTATAAAAGAAAAGGGTAAAATCCCTATAGTGGTGGGCGGTACATACCTTTACATACAAGCCCTTTTGTATGGACTTCCCCAAACCTCAGAGCCAGACTTTGAGCTTAGAAAAAAACTTGAAAACATAGCAAACAAAAAAGGGCTTAATTTTTTATACCAAAAGCTAAAAACAATAGACAAAGATTATGCAAAAAAGATAGGTCCACAAGATAAAAAACGCATAATAAGAGCCTTAGAAGTGTTTATAAACACAGGGAAGCCCTTTTCTAGTTTTCATCAATGGAAAACTCCTAAACTAAATGTATTGGGCTTTTATACAAACTTAACTCAAGAAGAACTAAACAAAAACATAGAAAAAAGAACGATTTATATGATAGAGCAGGGATTAGAGTTAGAGTGCATAAATCTTCTTTGCCTTGGGTATGAGAATGCTATGACATCTTCTCAGGCAATAGGCTACAAAGAAATGATACCTTATATAAAAGGTAAAATAAGCCTAGAAGAGGCTATCAGCAACATTGTAAAAAACACAAAAGAATACGCTTCAAGACAAAGAAGGTGGTTTCAAAAAACGGGATTTATCCCTATAAGAAGCTTAGAAGATATCAAAAACCACCTGCTATCGCTGGGACTATAGAAAGAGTATCACCATCTTTTAGCTCGGTGTCTATGCCTTTTAAGAACCTTATGTCTTCATCGTTTAAATATAAGTTTACAAACCTTCTTAACTCGCCGTTTTCATCCACAAGTCTTTCTTTAAAACCAGGGTAAGCGGATTCCAAAGCATCTATTAGCTCTTTTATATTTTTGGCTTCTACCGTCACTTCTCCTTGGCCGTTGGCCAACCTTCTTAAAGGTGTAGGTATTCTTACAGTTATTGCCATATCCTCTCCTTAAAGCCAAAAAGGCCACCGCCACTTTTATAGCGCCTACGGCTAGCGCTGGTTAAATATATAATTATAGCACAACTTATACCACTATACTACTACATAGGTCTATTACCTTGTTCACCTCACCTCTTTGTATAAGCCTACCGCTATCTATAAGTATAGCCTCATCGCACATCTCTTTTATGCTATTAAGGTCGTGGCTCACAAACAGGATAGTTTTATTTTTTCTTTTAAACTCCTTCACCCTTTCTTTGCTTTTTTTCATAAAAGCTATATCACCCACCGATAGTATTTCATCTAATATGACAATATCTGGATTTATACTAAAAGCCGTAGAAAAGGCAAGCCGTGAATACATGCCAGAAGAGTAAGTTCTAACAGGCTCATCTATGACTTCCTTTAACTCGGCAAACTCTATTATCTCATCTATCTTTTTATAAATCTCTTTTTTAGAAAGCCCTAGTATAAGACCGCTTATAATAATATTTTCTCTACCGGTAAGCTCAGGATGAAAACCAGTTCCTAATTCCAACAGTGGCACCAAAGACCCTTTCACTTTTATGCTACCATACGTAGGCTTTATAATGCCAGATATTATCTTAAGAAGCGTGGATTTACCGGCACCGTTTCGCCCTATAATGCCTAAAGTGCTTCCAGAGATTACATCAAAACTTATATTATCAAGGGCCTTTACTACTTCCTTTTCTGGTCTTCCATGTTTTAGAAAATCTATAAAGGCAGACTTTATAGAAAAATATTTTTTTGTATGCCTTTTAAATATTTTTGTAACGTTTTTTGCTTCTACAACAGTGCTCATATATACTCTGCAAAAACATCCTTTTTTGAATGAAAATAGTTGAAACCTATAATATAAACTATGATAGATATAAAAAATAACAAAAGCAAAAGCTCCGGTCTTGGTATTATATTGTTGTAAAATATGTCGTGATAGCATTTTATCAAATACGCTATAGGATTTAAGTATATTAACTTCTCATATTTTGGTGGTAGCTGACTATCAAAATACATAATAGGTATACAAAAAAACAACAACTGCATTATAGTCTGCATAATATGTTTAACATCTCTATAGAAGACATTCCAAGTAGCCGGAAAAAATGCTATGCCTGTAGTTATAAAAAATTGAATAATTATAATTATAGGAAGAAGCATCACTATAAAGCTTACCTCAACATGAAAAAACAATAAGAATAAAAACAATATAGGTATCGACAAAAGATAATTTATTAGATTAGAAACTACCTTTACTATTACCACAATCTCCGCTGGAAGTGTGGATTTCGTTATCAAAGCCCCTGCAGATACCACAGAGTCTGCAGCTTCCATAATAGATGAAGAAAACCAATTCCAAGGTAGTATACCGCTAAAAAAATACACTGGATAGTTTTTAGCGGTATTTTTAAATATAACCACAAACAAGAATGTATAAACTAAAAGATTTAAAAGAGGGTTTAGCATGCTCCACAAAAACCCAAAAACAGAGCCTCTATATCTTATTTTTAACTCCTTAAGCGATAACACATATATAAGATAATGATATTTGTATAAAAGGTAAAAAGGATATAAAAAGGGACTATTAAAATATCTCATCGTAAATATTATAACATTTATCTGACTTAAGCTAAACAATTCATGATATACTAAGAGGTATGCGCATTAAATATATACATTTTATAAAGTACAGATATTACTCTTACGTAATATCAATATTGCTTATACTTCTTTCGGCTTTTAGCTTGTATACAAGGGGCTTAAACCTTGGGTTAGATTTTACTGGTGGGACTATGTTAGAAGTTAGATTTCAAAAGCCAGTAAACGTAAAACAGGTGGATGAGGCTCTTTCCAAGGTAAATATAAAAGATGCTGTAGTCCAGCGCACAAATACTGGCGATATAATCGTAAAAATAAGGGTAGGGGAAAAACCAAGCCTTGTACAAAAAGCCTTAAACAGCATTGGCAGTTTTGAGCTTTTGCAAAGAGAAGATATAGGCTCTGTAGTAAGCGGAGAGCTTAGGAAAAAAGCCGTATGGGCTATTATTACAGCTTTGGTAGGTATACTTGTATACTTGTCTTTTAGATACGAATTTTTGTTTGCCCTTGGCGGAATACTGGCTCTTGCTCACGACGTTTTTATAGTAGTAGGAGCTTACTCTTTGACCTACAAAGAGGTAAGTTTGGATGTCTTAGCATCTATACTTGTGGTGGCAGGCTACTCTATAACAGATACGGTTGTGGTATTTGATAGAATAAGAGAAAATCTAAAACTAAGAAAAGGCATGGATTTGGGAGAGATTATAAATTTATCGGTCAATCAAAATATAGTAAGAACCATCATGACATCCTCTACGGTGTTTTTATCCTCTTTGGGGCTTTACTTGTTTGGTGGGACAGTACTTTCCGATATATCCTTCGCATTTTTAATAGGTGTGATAGTGGGTACCTTGTCGTCTATATTTGTGGCATCTGCGCTGGTTTTAGACATAAAAATCATCCTTAAGAGATTTAAAAAACAAAAAACAGGCTAATCATTGTCAAATTTACAATAGGTCTTATATTAGTAAAATCCTAAAACAAAGGAGAGGCTAGCATGGGTAAAAAATTAAACGCTCATGATAAGTTCATATTTATACTTACACCAACGGTAGTTATTATCGTATTGGCTATTTTCATCGTAATCTTTAATTATGTATCCAAGCATGGGTAAAATATTATTTACTATTTTATGTTTCTTTTATGTATAAGCAAAATTTATTATAGCATAAGATATATTTATTTACTTATATAGATATGGTTATATTATAATTAAGTATTATCTAACTTTAGGAGGTATTATGGCAAAACGAGTGGTGATAATAGGCGGTGGCGTAGGTGGTATCTCTACCGCTTACAATTTGAGGAAATTAGACGCTAACTTGGACATCAAAGTAGTCTCTGGAAGACCTTATTTTGGTTTTACACCAGCTTTCCCTCACTTGGCAATAGGGTGGCGTAAATTTGGTGACATCTCAACGCCCCTTCAACCGGTCTTAAAAAGAAAAAACATAGACTTTATAAATGAGGACGCAGAAAAGATAGACCCAGATGCCAATAAGGTTACTTTAAAAAGTGGAAAGGTATTAGAATACGATTATCTTGTCATTGCCACTGGTCCTAAGCTCGTATTCACGGACGGACAAGAGGAAAATGGATACTCTGTTTGTACAGTAGACCACGCTTTACACCTTAACAAAGCCTTAGAAAAATTCTTTGAAAAACCAGGGCCCGTAGTAGTAGGTGCAAAACCAGGCACAAGTTGCTTTGGTCCAGGGTATGAGTTTGCCTTCATGCTTAATTACGAGGCCAAAAAAAGAGGTTTAAGACATAAGTTCCCTATACACTACATAACCTCTGAGCCTTTTGTAGGTCATCTTGGACTTGGCGGCGTTGGAAGTTCAAAGAGAGTTATGGAAGATTTGATGGCTGAAAGAGATATAAGACCCGTTGTAAACGTCAAAACTAAAAAAGTAGAAAAAGACCATATTGTCTACGAAGATTTAAATGGAAAAGAATACCAAGTGGAGTCAGCTTTCACGATGCTTATGCCAAGCTTCATGGGCACTGACGTAGTAGCATCTGCTGGTGACAAGGTAGCAAACCCAGCCAACAAAATGGTAATAGTGGACAAATGCTTCAACAATCCTACCTATAAAAATATATACGGTGTCGGTGTAGTAGCCGCAATGCCACCTGTAGAACAAACTCCAGTGCCCACTGGTACTCCAAAAACTGGCCAAATGATAGAAGGGATGGCTTTAGCCACCGCTCTAAACATAATATCTGATATAAGAAATAGCTCTGAAAAATATATGCCTACTTTAGCAGCTATTTGTATAGCAGATATGGGAGATGATGCCGCTGGGTTTATAGCTTATCCTGTCATCCCACCAAGGGCTTGGACTAAGCAAAATAGAAGCAAATGGATGCACTGGGTAAAAAGTGGTTTTGAAAAATACTTCTTATGGAAAGTAAAAATTGGTGATGTAGAACCTTGGTTTGAAAAGATGGGTCTTGAAGCCATGTTTAACCTTCATCTTGTAGAACCTTGTGCTGATTGTAGCGGTTTACCAGGCAAACAATAACCCTTGAAAAAAATTGTTTGTGTATTATTATATTATTAAGGAGGTGAAATTATGTATTTGGGTTTTAAGCTTTCCATGTTTTTGGCAGTTATATTTTACGGTTGGATTTTCGCTACCTTACTGTACGGCATAATAAATGCCTCTCGCACCGACGAGGAAGGTGAGATTTTCCAAGGTTTTAACGACGAACCAAACATCAAAAAGTAAGCAATGTTTGTTAATTAAGCGGGCTTTTTGCCCGCAAACAATAAAGTATTTAGTAAATTTTGGTCTTATCTTATATTAGATAGTTTAAACCTATTAGAAATAAGAATATTAAGGTAAGCCTCATAAAGGTTTCATTTGATATTTTCATATGTAGCTTGTTACCTCCGAAAAGCCCTAAACCTGCAAAGGGTATTAAAGACAAGCTTATCTCAAAAAGCTTAACATTTAAAAGCCCCACACTAAGATACGTAAAGACTCTCAATATGTTATCAAGAAGGGCAATCACCTGAAAAGTGGCTCTAAAGCTTCTCTTTTCTATCCTTCTTAATTGAAGATAGGCCACCAACGGAGGCCCACCGCCACCATACAAACTACCTATAATACCAGCAAGCATACCAAGAGGAAAAGCCCAAAACTTCCTTATAATGGGTAGCTTCTCTGGTTTAAAACTTACAGCGTATATAACATAAGAAATGATAAAAACACCTAAAAACCTTGTTATATTCTGGGCATCAGTTTTTGCTAGTATAAAAGTACCTATTATCAATCCAATTATGCTACCTGGGAAAAGCCATGTGAGTTCTTTAAATCTAATGTGTGAGAAATCATAGGCCCCAAGCAGCACAGAACCAGTTAGGTCTAAGATAAGGACTACCGGCACCACTTCTTTTATGGGAAATACAAGGCTCAAAAGCGACACCGATATAAGACCAGAGCCAAAACCAATGGTAGCTCTTACGTAAAAAGCCAAAGCCACCACAAAAGCGCCATATAAAAAGTATGGCCAGTAGTTTACATTCAACAAGTTTATCATATCTATCGTATGCATTCTTACATTTTACTATTTAAAAAATGTTTGTTCTCTGATAGATATAGTATTTTAGCTTTTTATAAAATCAAAATATACGATGCTGCCTCAATATGCTTGTTATGAAATCTGTAATTTCGTCTTTTGTTTTTGAAGCATCTAAAATGTAAAAATTGTATTCTCTAGCCAGTGCCAGATAACCCTCTCTTACTTTCTCTAAAAATTCTATGTTTTCAAAAACATCCTTTTCCCTGTTAAGCCTCGCTAAGGCTGCCCTTGGTTCTATATCAAATAAAAATACAATATCTGGTTTGTATATATCTACCGCAAAATCGTTTAGGGCTTTTAGAAAATTTATATCTATGCCAAAACCGTATCCTTGGTAAGCTATTGTTGAATATATATACCTATCTAAAAGCACTATACCATCAAAACCTTTTAAATGTTTTTCTATCATGTGCGTTCTTGAAGCTTCTATTAAAAACGTTTGGGTTTTTGGATCTAATTTTTGAGATTTTAATATATCTCTAAGCCTGTCCCCAATTTCGGTAGAACCGGGTTCTCTTAAAAGTTTTACATTTTTTTCTTTTAAAAGCTCATATACTATATTTATCTGAGTAGATTTTCCGCTACCGTCTATGCCTTCAAACACTATGATGTAAGGTTTTTTAATATCCATTAAAAATCCACGTCAAAATCTGTATCCACTATATCGTTGTCTACTATGTCATCATCGTAAGCATCCTGATTATGCAACATAGCTGATTTTTCAGAAAGCTGATGAAACGATGCAAAATCGCTCAAAAATGCGAGCCTTACTATGCCAGTAGGTCCTTGTCGTTGTTTTGCTATAATCACCTCTACAAGACCCTTCTCCTCTGGCAAAGGATTTTTCTTGTAATACTCTGGTCTATGCAAAAATATTATAAGGTCTGCATCTTGCTCTATCTGTCCAGATTCTCTTAAGTCTGATAGCTGTGGTCTTTTATCGGATCTATGCTCTGTTTGCCGTGAAAGCTGAGCTAGTGCTATCACAGGGATTTTTAGCTCTTTTGCTAAAGCCTTTAGATTCCTGGATACTTCTGCCACTTCTTCTTGTCTGTTGCCTTTTGTCCTTATTGACCTTATAAGCTGAAGATAATCTATAGCTATCACCTTTACACCCTTTTCTCTTACAAGTTTTCTAGCTTTTATACGAAGATCAGATACAGTTATAGCAGGTGAATCGTCTATATATATCTTTAACGCTGAAAGCTCCTCTTTGGTAGAAGACAAAAGCTTTATTTCTTCATCTGTTACCATACCAGTTCTTAACCTTTGCATGTCTATTTTGCTAGCGGAAGACAAAAGCCTCATTATAAGCTGCTCTTTGCTCATCTCCAAAGAAAAAATACCCACAGGAATATCTTTTTTTGCTATGTTATGAGCCATAGAAAGCATAAAAGAGCTTTTACCCATACCAGGGCGTGCCGCTACTATAACAAGGTCAGACTCGTGAAAGCCAGTGGTCATTCTATCTAAATCTATGAAACCTGTAGGAACTCCTGTGACAAGCTCCTTTTTGTGAGCAAACTTTTCTATGATATTTATTACTTCTTCAAGTATATCTTTTATCTCAAAATAACCGGTGTTTATGCTTTCTGAAGTTATATTTATAAGCTCGTTTTGAATAGTCTCTATAAGAACGCTTGAATCTTGAATTTGCTTTGTCTCCCTTATGATTTTAAAACCAAGGTTTATAATGGCTCTTTGCATTGATTTTTCTTTTATTATCTTTATTATGCTTTGAAGTATCTCTATGTCTGTTACAGCTTCTAATATCAAAGCCTCTAATAAGTCTTCTGATATTTCAGAAACCCTGTTTTTTTCTAAAAAGTCCTTAAAAAGGACCCTATCCATAGTAGGTAAATTACCATTTTCAAAATAGTAATCTATCAAAAGCTTAAAAAGGAGCTTATGTATAGGCTCAAAAAAATCCTCTTCTTTTAAAGATTCTGCCACAATCGGTATATTCTCAATATCGTAAAGCATGGCCCCTAACACAGACCTTTCTGCCGATTCATCTCGTGGTAAATCTATGTCAAATATATTTATCTTGTTAAAGATGTCGCTTTGATTGCTCATTTTAAATATTTTATTCTTTAGTATATGTTTAGGTATTGGCTTTTAATTCAAGATTTATCATGCTTTGTTCCAATATTTTTGCATATGTCTCTAGATCCTCATTTTCTTTTACATATATCTCTTCTGTGGTAAAAAGTCTTATCTTAGAAAATGGAAGCGGTATTTGAAAACTATCCCATGAATTTAAACTTATATATTTAGATATATCAGCGTATATACCTACTATGGGTCTCTTTGTTTTTTGAGCTAGATATATTATACCTTGTTTAACTTTTTTAGGTGGGCCAGTGGGTCCATCCACCGTAATAGCTATATTGTATCCTTGCTCTAAAACTCTTTTTATCTGCATTAAGGCTTTTGCTCCTCCCTTGTCTTTGCCGTCTTTGTTGCTAGAGCCTCTCACAACTCCAAAACCAAGCCCCTCTAGTATATAAGCCGCTATATCACCGTCTTTGTTTTGACTTGCCATGCTGTATATATTTTTGTCAATGCCATACAAAGCCACAGCCAAAGCTTGAGAGTGCCAAAGAGCATATATAATAGATTTATCTTTAGAATCATCCCTATCACAAGTTATCTTTATAGTTTTTCTTAAAAGCCTTATTAGTAATGGTAAAGATTTTGTAAGGGTGTTTTTCATAGTTAGGGGGCAAAGCCCCCTTTTTGAAAAGTGTTAGATATCAAAATAGAGTTCAAATTCAAGTGGATGTGGAGTAAATCTCATTTTGTTTATTTCCTCTCTCTTTGTTTCAATCCACATCTGGATAAACTCTTCGGTAAATACACCACCTTTTAGTAAAAATTCGTAATCTTCTTCTAAGGCTTTTAAAGATTCTTCCAATGAGCCGGGAAGCTGGGGTATGTTTTGTAGTTCTTCTGGTGGTAAAGAATATATATCCTTGTCAAAAGGTTCGCCTGGATTTAGCTTGTTCTCTATACCATCTATAGCTGCCATCAGTATAGCTGCAAAAGCCAAATATGGATTTGATGTTGGGTCTGGGAATCTTATCTCTATACGTTTTGCTTTTGGGCTTTGAGAATACATAGGTATTCTTATTGAGGCAGATCTATTTCTAGCGGAGTATGCAAGTCTTACTGGAGCTTCAAACCCTGGCACCAACCTGTGGTAAGAATTTATAGTTGGGTTTGTGATAGCAGCCAATGCTGGACCGTGTTTTAGTATACCGCCTATTGCGTACTTACATATTTCTGATATACCTGCATAGTCAGAGCCTGCAAACAAGTTTTGCCCACCTTTCCATATGGAGAAGTGAGTATGCATACCACTACCGTTGTCGTTTGGCAGCACTTTTGGCATAAATGTAGCAAACTTACCATACTTAGCCGCTACTTGTCTTACGGTGTATTTATATTTAAATAGATTGTCTGCTTGTTTTACCAAAGAGTCATACCTTATATCTATTTCAGCCTGGCCGGCAGTCGCCACTTCGTGGTGGTGCAATTCTACCGTTATACCCATGTATTTGCTCATTATGGTTACCATTTCAGATCTAAGGTCATGGGTTTTGTCTAAAGGAGGGACTGGGAAATATCCTCTTTTGTTTGGTATTTTATAACCAGATGAAGTAAACTCTCTGTTCCACCAACCTTCTTCAGAATCTACTCTCCAAAAAGAAGAGTTTCCGGTGTTTCCAAACTCTACAGAGTCAAATATGAAAAATTCAGCTTCAGGTCCAAAATATGATACATCACCTATGCCCGTTTGTTGAAGGTACTGTTCTGCTTTTTGAGCTATGTATCTTGTATCTCTTTGATATCTTTCCCTTGTGATAGGATCGTAGATATCGCATATCATTACAATGGTCTTGTCCATAAATGGGTCTATGAAACAAGTTTCTGGGTCTGGAAAAGCTAGCATGTCTGATTCGTTGATAGACTGCCAACCTCTTATGGAAGAACCGTCAAAACCTCTACCGTTTTCAAACGTATCCATAGATAACTCATAAGCTGGTATAGTTAGATGCTGCCACTGTCCAAATGGGTCAGAAAACCTCAAGTCTACGTACTCGATGCCCTCGTTTTTAACTAGGTCCAAGACCTCTTGAGCTTTTGCTTGATTCATATTAAAACCTCCTTAACAAAGTTTTTCATTTTAAATAGCCACTTCTCCTCTTTCCCCTGTTCTTATACGTATTACTTCTTCAACAGGTAATATAAATATCTTGCCATCTCCTACCCTTCCGGTTTGGGCAGATTTCATAATGGTATTTACAACCTTTTCCACTTCTTCGTCTTTTACCACTATCTCAATCTTTATCTTTGGCAAAAAGTCTATCACGTACTCTGTACCTCTATAAACCTCTGTATGCCCTTTTTGCTGTCCAAAGCCCCTTATTTCTATCACCGTCATACCACCTATGCCTATCTCCGTCAAAGCATCCTTTACTTCATCCAACTTAAAAGGCTTTATAATAGCCTCTATCTTTTTCATAGGTACCTCCTATCAAATATAATGCCAACAAAGGTTTTAAGCAAAACAGCATTTTCTTCACAAAAGCCAAAAACTATTGTTAACATTTTTGTTAACATGTTAACACTGCTAAACCTATCCACTGCAAAACTATCCATAAATTCTAATGCCCTTCTCCTCTTGCCATTTTCAAAGCATGCTTTATAAGACCGCCTATCATGCTAAGGTTGTCTTTTACTCCGCCGCTACTTCCAGGTAGGTTTATCACTATGCAGTTTTCATTTATGATACCGCAAACCGCTCTAGACATTATGCTTTTTGGCACTTTTCTATAGCCGTATACCCTCATTATCTCTTCAAAACCCACCATCTCTTTTATTATAACTTCTTTCGTGGCTTCTGGGGCTATATCTCTTTTTGAAAAACCAGTTGAGCCACTTGTTATTATTATATTTACCTTGTCTTGTAAGCTTTTAAAAAGATTTATAAGCATATCTTTATCATCAGGTATGACTTCGTAATGAACTACTTCTGCGTTTAAATTTTTTAACATTTCTATAGCTATTTTACCGCTTTTGTCTTCGTATTCTCCTTTTGAAGCTCTATCGCTTAAGACTATCACAGCAGCCTTTTCACCGGTTAAATCTTCAAAGTAATCAGATTTTCCACCTTTTTTAGATATTAGTCTTATCTCTTTTATAACTATATCCTTGTCTATACCCTTACACATATCGTATATATTAAGAAGCATAGTGCTTACAGCGT
>JAGDWZ010000062.1:12165-27307 GCA_023269915.1 Hydrogenobaculum sp.
TTGTCTATACCCTTACACATATCGTATATATTAAGAAGCATAGTGCTTACAGCGTTTAGAGCTTCCATTTCATAGCCGGTTCTAGCTATACCTCTTACGGTGGCAAACACCTCTATACCGTCTTCTTTTATGTTTAGCTCTCCTTCCACAAAATCTATGCTTATAGGATGGCAGAAAGGAAGTATTTGCTGGGTGTTTTTGGCCCCATATAAAGCACAAAGCTTTGTAGCTTCTACAAGGTTGCCCTTTGGAAGTTCGTTTGATTTTATCTTTTCTATGGTCTCTTTGCTTAACTTTATAAATCCATAAGCTTTTGCTTCCCTTAAAGTCTCTATCTTATCGCTTACATCTATGGTTTTCATACATCTGCTCCTTCAAGGACACTTTCACAACTACATACAAACTGCTTTTGGGCTTTTGGTATAAAAAGCGTTAAAAACTTTTTAATCTCTTCATCTTTTTGCTTCATCATCTCTATTACTTCTTTTGAAGTGAGCTTATGCCCTTCTATTCCGGCGGCTGGATTGGTAATAACGCTTATGTGAAGTATGTGCATGCCGGTTTCTCTTGCTAAAAACAATTCAGGGCAAGCGGTCATCCCTACCATATCAGCCCCTATGTGTCTTAAAAACTCTATCTCCTTTTTGGTTTCAAACCTTGGGCCTTCTGTACAAGCGTATACGCCTTTCAAATAAAAATTTACGTTTAGCTCCTTCAATATATCGCTTGCTATAGCTATCATCTCTTCGCAAAAGATGTTAGACATGTCTGTATGCACTACTTTTTTAGCTCTTAAAAGCCTATAAAAAGGTGTATCCTCTTCCTCTACATCTTTTGAAAATGCTCCTTCAAAAAACGTAGAAATTCTCGACTTGGTAAAATCTAAAACATCAGAAGTAATCACTATATCACCGCTTTTAAAAAGGGTGTTTATGCCACCGGTAGCCCCTATGCTTATTAGCTTTCTTACACCGATTTTATAAAGAGCGTATACGTTTGCTCTGTAGTTTACAAGATGGGGTGGTGTTGAGTGGTCTATCCCATGCCTTGATAAAAATGCCACACCGCTTTTTAAAAATATCTTTGAAGAGGGTTTACCAAAAGGCGTGTCTATATCTAGCTCTTCTACGTCTTCAAAGATTTTATATAGACCGCTTCCACCTATTATTCCAAGAAATGCCTTATCCTCATGGTGCATAAAAATATAATATCACACCGAGGAAAGTTTTGTTTAGGCTTCTTTACACTACGCTTGTAGTTCGGATAATCTCTTTATCTCATAGCCTTGTTTTAAAGAATACTCTATTACATCCTTTAGCGTAAGGTCATCTGGATATTTAAAATGCATCAAGACTTTTGTCTTCGTGGGCTTACCAAGTTTCATAGATAGTTCTTCCATGTGTTCCATATACATTTTGAATTTATCCAAGGGTTGTATCGGGTTTTTATAAACACCAAAACGAGGTCTGTGGTAAAAAGACAAATCTAAATCCCACCAAGCCACATCCCAACCGTGGGCTTTCACAAGAGATTCGATATATTTTTTGTTTAAATAGTTGCCAACGTCTCCGTAAGGATATCTAAAATGCTTTATGTTGTTGAAGTTTTCATTACCAAGCTTGTTTATAAACGTCTTGGCGTATAAGCTAAAATCTTCATTTATTTTTGATATAGTTTCCCTTGAAAAGAAATCGTGATAGTAAGTATGGCATCCTAGCTCATGCCCATTTTCAATAGCTGTAATCCAAGGTTGTGGGTCCTCTTCTATAACCCTTCCTATTATAAAAAAATTTGCCGGTACTTGGTAATGATTTACTATATTTACAATCTTTTCCCTATCAAACCATCCATCATCTATGGTAAGAGCTATCTGAGGTTTTATCTTGGTAGTAGATTTTTGAGTTTCCAATTTTATCGGCGATAAAGCGCTTCCAAAAGCACTACCAACACCAATGCCCGCTAAACCTATCAAAGCGTTTTTTAAAAACTCTCTTCTTTCCATAAAATCTCCTCTACTTTTCATATTTATACATATTATATACAATAAACGTAAAATTTATATAAAATTTCATGATGGCTTCGTTTCTTGATTTTTAACTGGACTTTTATTTTGATTTTCACTTTGGTTTTTATCGGTATTTTCTCTTATTGTGATAAACTTGTTGTAACGTAAATCTATTATTTTGTTGGCAATATAATTTGGACCACGACTTAGTATTATGTTTAACCTCTCCATAAGCTGTTTTTTATCATACTTATTGGAAAGTGGTAATATAAGTTCTCCATTTATATCTTTTATATCTACAAATATACCGCTGTTGGTAATAAATATATTTTTATCTTTAAATTGTTTAAGATAGCTTGATACGGGTTTTAACCACAGCTTTACCTCTTTTTGAGTTTTTTCTATATCTGGTGTATATATAATAGTAAGGCCTTTGGTGTTGAAGTATTTTTTATCAAACAAGTCGCCTTTATCGTCCATAAGATAGCTCTTGTTTTGATTTACCACCACAGCAATGGGTTTTCTTTCTTTTATGTAAACATCCACCACCACATCATCGTTTAGCAAACCTTTAAAATCTTTCTTGATAGCCACCGAGGCAACGGCGTTTCCTGTGGCTTTCTCCAACTTCTCTTTTATACCTGATGCGTTCATAAAAAGCCAGTTTCTTTTGTAAGCACCTATAGCGTCTGCCACTACCTTTGGTGGTATATTTTGATCGCCGTAAACGTTTACAGCTTTTGCCTTAAAAAAGCTAATGCTGTCTATAAGAAAAGGGGCAAAAAAACTAAAAAGTCCAAAAAGTATAAGCCACACAAAAGGTAAAACTTGCTTAACAGTGTTCCATTTTGAAGATTTTTCCCTTTGTCTTCCTCGGTAATAATACAAGTTAGCCATCTAAAAGCATCTCCACCATCTTATCAAAGGATATGCCAGCTTTTTTAAGAGCCATAGGTAAAAGGCTAAGTTCTGTAAGACCTGGAATCGTGTTTATTTCAAGCGCATATATGTCATCGCCTCTTACCCTAAAATCCACCCTTGCCATATCTTTTAACTCAAATATATCAACTATTTTAGCTGTGATTTCTTTTAGCCTTTTAGAGATATTTTCATCTTCTACAAAAATATATTCTGACATTCCTTTTGTATATTTGCTTTCAAAATCGTATATGCCTTTTTTAGGTATTATCTCTATTGGTTCTAATATATATCCTTTAAAATATCCCACCGTCATATCTTTACCCTCTATAAACTCTTCTATGATAAGCTTATCGTCTATTTTAAATATATTTTGAGTGGCTTCTTTAAGAGATTTATCATCTTCTACTTTGAAAAGCCCAAAACTAGAACCAGCAGAAGCAGGTTTTGCAATGCACGGGAATATATCCCAATCAATGTTATCTTTTGGTTTGTAAGCTTTCCACATCGGAGTTTTGATATCGTTGTGAGCAAAAATCTGTTTTGTAAAATCTTTGTCCATACATATTGCGCTTACTTTCGCACTTGAACCTATATAAGGTATACCGAGGATATCCAAAAGTCCTTGAACCCTACCATCTTCCCCATAAGTCCCGTGAGCCACTATAAAAGCTTTCTGAGGATTTATCTCTTTTAATCTTAGACATAAATTTTTATCTATTTCTAAAACATCTACTTGATGGCCAAGCCTTGTTAGAGACTCTTCTACAGCTTTTGCACCCTTTAGGGCTATTTCTTTCTCAAGCGAATCTCCGCCAGTTATAATTACTATGTGCATACTAACTTTATTTCCTCTTCTAATTTTATATTAAAAGCTTTGTAAACTTGCTCCTTTGCTATATTTATTAAAGCTAATACATCTTGAAAAGATGCGTTTTTATAGTTTATTAAAAAGTTTGCATGTTTTTGGGAAAAACCTATATCTTTTAGCTTGTATCCCTTTAAACCAACCGCTTCTAAAAGTTTACCGGCAAAGTTGTTTTTTGGGTTTTTAAATGTAGAACCAGAGGTGGGCATATTTAAAGGCTGGGTTTCCATTCTCTTTTGGTTTATGGCTTGAGCTAAAGCTTTTACATCTTTTTGAGTTTTCTTAAACAAAAACTCTCCATAAAGAATGGGCTTATTTTCAAACTCAGTTTTTCTATACGTATAAAAAATCTCTTCTTTGGGCTTGTAAACTATCTCATCTTCTTCTACAAACCAAACGCCCTTTATAAAATCAAATATTTCAACCCCGTAAGCCCCTGCGTTCATAGCGATAGCACCACCCACACTAGCCGGAAAACCAATCAGCTTGTAAAACTCATCAACGTTTTGCTCTACCGATAATTTTATCAAATCTTTTAAAGGTACCCCGGCCGATGCTTTTACCAATATGCCTTCTTTTGTCTCTGAGATTTTAACATCGTTAAAGTGTTTTGTATTTATCAAGACCCCATCAAAATCACCAAATATTACATTTGAACCTTTACCAAGGATGTACAAATTATCATCTTTATGTTTTTTGTATACATTTAAAAACTCTTCTTCATTTTCTGGAAAAATCATGTATGAGCCTACTCCACCTACTTTTATCGTTGTAAACTCTTTTAGCTCTACAGTTTTCTTTGTTATCATCAGTTTATTTTATCACAACACCAATCCTGGTGTAGTATATTGCCATAAATCGTTGCAAACTTGCAGATTCGCTCTTTAAGATTTAACAAAATACCAACAAAGTAAGGGCCAATAATGTCTTTGAATTTATAAGGCGGCAATCTTGATAACTTTGATATAATACGTTAAAATAACCTTAGACGGAAAATTAAAATGGAAGATAAAATTGTAAAACTATACAGGTTGATGAGAGCCATAAACCAAGAGATTGTTAGAAGCGTAAACGCCTTAGAACCATACAACGAAGCCACATTTTTCGAGAACCTTTGCAACATAGTAGTAGAGCATTTTGTTAAATTTGCCTTTGTAAGCTTTTATATTAAAAGCATAAATAAGATAGTACCAGCTTACTACTCTAAAAACCATACCAAGATCAATAAGTATGTAGATTATCTTAAATTTTTAGAAATACCTCTTGATGAGTCTGATGCAAGGTCAAAAGGACCTATTGCTACATGTTTCAAAACAAACAGCGTTGTTATAATAGAAGATATAGAAAAAGACCCAAGGATGATACCCTGGAAAGAAGAGGCCATAAAAAGAGGGCTTCGCTCAAGTGCTACAATACCTATAAGGAAAAACGGTGAAGTAATAGGTGTCTTTGGAATGTATGCAGATGAGGTAAACTTTTTTCAAGAGGAAGAAAGAAGCTTGTTAGAAGAAATAACAGCTGATATACAAATGACTGTAAACGCCATAAAGACAAACTGGCTTCTTCAGGCAATAGAATCTGGGCTTTCTTCTTTTATGGAAATGTTCATCATAACTGATAACAATGGAAAAATATCATACATTGGTGATAAAACGTTAGAGGTCTTTGGATACAGTAAAAATGAACTCTTGGGCAACAAAATAGATATTTTATACAGCTACAAAGACGCTTTAGATAAGTCATTCATAGCGCAGGCGATACTTCAAAACAAACAGTACAACGGTGTAGTGCTTTTTAGGACAAAATATGGCAAAGACATATATATAGATTTATCCGTTTTCCCTTTAAACAAAGAGCCTACCACAGATTACAACAGCTTAATATATATAGGTAAAGATATATCAAGGGAAAAGAGCTTAGAGGAGCAGCTTCATTTTGTTTTAAATCAAGACCCAGTCACCGGGTTGTTTTCTTATTCGTTTTTGATGACAGAACTTGATATGCACGTAAGAAGGGCTGTGGAAATAAACGAATGGATGGGTGAGTCGCCTGCCATGGTTGGGGAGATGAAACCAGTTGGTAAGATAGGGGCTTTTATACTAGCAGATATTTATAGGTTTACTTATATCAACGATGTATATGGCTTTGACATAGGGGATGAACTTTTGAAAGCGGTGGGCAAAATACTAAAAAACATCTTTAGACCTACAGACATAATAGGTAGAGTAGCTTCTGATACATTTGGGATCATTCTGACAGATTTAAAAGATAAAGAAGACGTAATATTACTTTTAGATAGATTAAAAAAAGCCTTTGAAAAACCAATAAGCATAAATGGGAATATTATAAGCATCGCCATGCAAATAGGTATAGCCATTTTCCCAGAAAACGGTAAAAGCGCAAAAGAAGTATATAAAAATGCAGATATATCTTTAGCAAAAGCTAAGAAAGATATAGAGTGGAGTTATGTGTTTTTTAGTGAAGATTTAAATTCAAAAGCTTCTCAATTTTTACTTTACAAAACTCATCTTGAGAAAGCCCTTGAAAAACAAGAATTTGTAATATACTATCAACCTTATTTTGACGCAAAAACACTAGATATTGCAGGTTTTGAAGCGCTCACAAGATGGAAATCTCAAGAACTTGGCTTTGTTTCACCTGCACATTTCATACCCATATTGGAAGAATCTGGTCTTATATCAAAGCTGGAGACTTGGCTTATCCATCAAGCGTGTAAAGATTTGGACGCTTTGTCTAAGATTTTAAGCAAAGACAGAGAAATACCACCTATATCAATAAACATATCCCCTATATCTTTCAAAAACGAAAACGTTTATGAAAAAGTGGTAAGCATTATCTCAAGCTACAATAATAAATCCTCAGCATATAAACCACAATTTAGTTGTATAAATATAGAGATTACAGAAAGCCTATTTTTGGAAAATCTTGAGATGGCGCTATCTACATTAGAGAAGATTAGGCTTTCCAACTTTAACATATCTATAGATGATTTTGGAACTGGATATAGCTCTTTCTCTTACCTCAAAGAATTACCAATAGACTATCTTAAAATAGACATATCCTTCGTAAGACATATCTTAGACGATAAAAAATCGAAATCTATTGTAAAGACCATAATAGAACTAGCTCACAACCTTGATATGAAAACGATAGCAGAAGGCGTAGAAACCAAAGAACAATTTGAAGTTTTAACATCTTTGGGGTGCGATATAATTCAAGGATTTTTGCTGGCAAAACCAATGCCAATAGACGAGTTAATAGCATTTGTTAAAAGCTGGGATACAAAGAAGCTAAATTATCATTGATAAAGTCTTGGGATTTTGATATAATATATAAATTTAGAAGGGTCCGTAGCTCAGTTGGATAGAGCAAGGGATTTCTAATCCCTAGGCCGGGGGTTCGACTCCCTCCGGACCCGTTCTAACAAACATTAATTGGAGGTTTAGATATGCCTATTTTAAAAGAGAGAAAATGGGAACTTATAAGAAGTTTTCAGCATCATGAGAAAGACACTGGCTCACCAGAAGTTCAGATAGCTATACTAACAGAGCGCATAAATAAGCTAACTGAGCACATGAAGAAAAACAAAAAAGATCTTCACTCAAGACGTGGTCTTATAGCTATGGTCAACAAGAGAAAGGCTTTGCTTGATTATCTTAAGAGAAAAAATTACAGCAAATATTTAGAGGTAGCAGAAAAATTAAACCTTAGAGTGAAGAATTAACTATGATGGTAAAAGCTGATATAGAAAATCAAGAGCCCATACATATAGAGGTAAACAAATACGCCCATCAAGCAGACAGCAGCGTTTTGATATCTCAAGGGGATACAAAGGTATTGATTACCGTATGCACATCAGAAGAGCCACTATGTGGAATAGATTTTGCACCCTTGTCGGTAGATTACAGAGAGCGCTCTTTTGCATGGGGTAAGATACCTGGAGGGTTTATAAAAAGAGAAGGAAAACCCACAGATAGAGAAGTGCTTGTATCAAGAGTTATAGATAGACCTTTAAGACCTTTGGTACCAAAAGGATTTTTAAACGAAATAGTGGTGACCTGTCTTACGTTGTCAGCAGATGATAAATACGACCCTGATGTTTTGGCTATAACTGGTGCTTCAGCAGCTTTGATGTGCTCTTCCGTGCCCTTTGAAGGTCCTATAGCGGGCATGAGAGTTTGCAGAATAAACAACGCTTTTGTAATAAACCCAACATATGAACAGAGGAAAAACGCAGACTTAGACATAATAATGGCCATTTCAAAAGATGCCATAGTGATGGTAGAAGGTGGCGCAAAAGAAGTAGAAGAAAGTATCCTTTTGGATGCACTGTTTTTTGGATTGGAAAAGGGCCAAACCCTTATAAAAGCTCAAGAAGAGCTCGTAGAAACTTTAAAACCAGAGAAAAAACCAATAGGCCATGTAGGTTTAACCGATGAACTTTATCAAAAATTAAAAGATACAGCTTCTTCAAAAATTTTAGAGGCTTTTAAAATAGAAGACAAAAAACAAAGAAGCAAGGCTCTAAAAGATGTTTATCTTGAAACTATGCAAGCTCTTGGCATAGCAAAAGAGCAGGAGTTTGATTTTGCCGTATCTTTTAAAGAGTTAGAAAGTCAGTTGATGAGAGAGCAAATCTTAACATCCAAAAAGCGTATAGACGGTAGAAAAGAAACAGATATAAGACCTATAAGCATAGAGATGCATCCTTTAGAAAGACCGCACGGATCTGCTGTTTTTACAAGAGGTCAAACTCAAGCTCTTGCTACAGTCACCTTAGCCCCAAAAGATGAAGCTCAGATGGTAGAAACCATATTTGAAGGTGAAACTTTTAAAAGGTTTATGCTTCATTACAATTTTCCGCCTTTTAGCACTGGTGAAGCAAGACCTTGGGGTCCTCCGAGAAGAAGAGAGATAGGGCACGGCGCTTTGGCGGAAAGGGCCTTAGAACCTCTTTTACCAAAAGAAGAAGATTTTCCTTACATCATAAGGGTTGTATCCGATATACTAGAATCAAACGGCTCTAGCTCAATGGCGACAGTATGCGCTGGTTCTTTGGCACTTTTTGACGCTGGGGTACCCATGAGAAAACATGTGGCTGGTATAGCGATGGGTCTTATAAAGGATGGCAATAACTTTGTGATACTTACAGATATATTGGGAGACGAGGACCATCTTGGAGATATGGATTTTAAAGTAGCTGGCACAAGAGACGGTGTAACAAGCGTCCAAATGGATATAAAGATAAAAGGTCTTAGCAAAGACATCATGGTAAAAGCGTTAAACCAAGCCAAAGAAGCCAGGATGTTTATACTGGATAAGCTCTATGAAGCTATGCCAGAACCAAGGAAAGAAGTATCGAAATACGCTCCAAAAGCTCAAGTTATAAAGATTCCTGAAGACAAAGCTGGTCTCATAATAGGTCCTGCTGGCAAAAACATAAAATATATAAAAGAGCAGTTTGGTGCAAGTGTATGGATAGACGGACCAAACGCCTACATAAACGCCCCAACCATAGAAGGCATAAACAAAACTGTTGAGTTTATAAACTCACTTATTCAGGAAGTAGAAGTAGGCGGAGTTTACGAAGGCAAAGTTATAAGGGTTGAAAACTATGGTTTATTTGTAGAAGTATTGCCAGGCAAAGTGGGACTTCTACACGCTTCCGCCATGACCCAAAAACCAAATATAAACGTAGGCGATACAATACAGGTAAAAGTTATGGCTATAGATGAACAAAATAGATTAAACCTTTGCAGCCCAGACTATCAAAAGCCAGAAAACCAAGAAAAACTAAGAAAAGACCAAAGAAAACCATACCAAAAAAGATAGTTTATGAAGCTTTTAGTAAAAAAGTTAAGAGAAGACGCTACACTTCCTTTTTATGCTACGGAAAACTCGGCTGGATTAGACTTGGTTTGCGTAGATGATGTGGTGGTTATAAGGCCTCTTGAAAGGGCTTTGGTTTCCACTGGCATAGCCATAGAACTTCCAGAGGGCTATGAGGCTCAAGTAAGACCAAGGAGCGGATTGGCTCTAAAAAAGGGTGTAACTGTCTTAAACAGTCCTGGCACCATAGACCCAGATTATAGAGGTGAAATAAAGGTTATACTGATAAACCTATCCGATAAAGAAGTAATCATAGAAAAAGGCGAGAGAATAGCTCAAATGGTAATATCACCTATAGCAAAAGTAGAGGTTTTAGAAACCGCTGAGCTTTCTCCTACAAAAAGACAAGAAGGTGGATTTGGTTCCACCGGGCATAGATGATAGATATACTATATAAACTATCAAAAAAAGAAAACCTTTCAAAAGAAGATATAAGAAAAACCTTAGAAACGATAGCCTCAAACGAAGCTACGGAAGCTCAAATAGGGGCTTTCATAATGGGTATGAGGCTAAAAGGGGAGACCGTAGAAGAAATATCTGAAATAGCAACATTTTTCAGGGAAAAAGCCTTAAAAGTGCCTGTTAAAAACCAAGAAGAGCTTTTGGATACATGTGGGACTGGTGGAGATGGACTTCATACTTTTAACGTATCAACGGCCAGCGCATTTGTCATAGCAGGAGCTGGTTTTAAAATAGCAAAACATGGCAACAAATCTATATCCTCAAAATGTGGTAGCGCCGATATATTAGAAGCCCTTGGTGTTAATATAAACTTGCCGCCTGATAAAATAGCAAAATGCATAGAAGAAGTAGGCATAGGTTTTATATATGCTCCGCTTCATCACAGCGTCATGAAAAACATAGCAAAACCAAGAAAAGAGCTTGGTATAAAATCTGTGTTTAACTTGGTAGGTCCGTTGTCAAATCCAGCAGGCGCCAGAAGACAGATAATGGGTATATACGATATAAACCTAGTAGAAAAGATAGCTTATGTGTTAAAAGAGCTTGGTAACGTAAAATCTTTTGTTTTTAGTAGCTTTGATGGTATGGATGAAATTTCTATAAGCTCAAAAACACTGATAGCAAAACAAACCAAAGAAGACGTTGAGATATTTGAATTTGACCCAGAAAAATACGGATTTACTCTAAAAAATTTAGAAGATATCACAGTAAAAAATATAGAGGAAAGCTTAAATTTATTTAATATGGCTTTAAAAGGCATAGTATCTGCTGCCCTTGACATAGTTCTTATAAATGCTAGTTTTGGTATTATGGCTTTTAAAGATATAGAGTTTAAAGAGGCTTTAGAAATTGCAAAAGATAGCATCTTCTCCAAAAAAGCCCTGAACAAATTAGAAGCCCTCATAGAGTGCTCAAACGATATTAAATGATAAAAGTAGGCAAAGTATCCTATCTCAACACACTCCCCATGTTTTATAAGCTATTAGGATACGAAATCGTAGAAGGGCATCCATCGGAGCTATTTAAGATGTTAGAAGAAGATAAAATAGACATAGGGATTTTATCATCTGCCGTATATTTGAAAGATAAAGACAAGTACGCATACCTTGACAGCGTTTCCATATCCGGTAAGGAAATGGTGTGCTCTGTGCTACTTTTTTTAAAAGAGGATTATATAAAAAATGTTTACCTCACAAAAGACTCAGTGACATCTAGAGTGCTAACAAGATGGTATATAGAGCATATTTTAAAGCTAGCGCCAAACTATGTAGAAAACGAAGAGGAAGCCGATACTATATTGTATATAGGCGATAAAGCCATAAAAGAAAAAAACACAAACAAATACAAACATAAGATAGATTTAGGAGAGGAGTGGTTTAAAGAGTACAAAGCTGGTTTTGTTTTTGCGCTTTTTACATACAAAAAATCCAATCCAAACTCTTTTGAAAAGCTTAAAGAAGATGTAATATATTCTATAAATATTTTTTATGAAAAGCTAAAAAACAACGCTTTGGAAAAAGAGTTGTTTACAAAATATAACTTTGTAAAGGAAGATTTTTTTAGAACATATTTTTTAGAATGCTTAGACTTAGGTTTGGACGAAAATCACAAGCGCTCGCTCGATATATTTGAAAGCTTTGTAAAGCGCTTTGGTCTTACTTAACCAGCTTTTTTGTACATATAAACTGGTTTTTTGTTCTCGTCTATAACAATCTTCTCCACATTTACCAAAGAAGGCGCCTCATACATAATATCCGTCATAATTTTTTCTACTATGGCTCTTAAGCCTCTAGCGCCTGTTTTTCTCTTTATAGCTTCTCTGGCAATCTCTCTAAGAGCTCCTTCTGTGAATTCAAGCTCTATACCTTCCATTCTTAGAAGCTCTTTATATTGCTTTACTATAGCATTTTTTGGCTCTGTTAATATCCTTATCAAATCTTCTTCTGTAAGCTCGTTTAATACACTTATCACCGGCAATCTTCCAACAAATTCTGGTATAAGACCAAAGTTTATAAGATCATCTGGCTCTACCAACGATAGTATGTTGCCTTCTTCTTTGTATTTGGATATCTCTGTTTCAAATCCAACGGTGCTTTTACCAAGTCTTCTTTTAATGATATCTTCTAAGCCTACAAAAGCTCCACCACATATAAATAATATGTTTGTGGTATCAAGCTGAATAAACTCTTGGTGAGGATGCTTTCTACCGCCTTGAGGTGGTACGTTGGCTACTGTGCCTTCTATAATCTTAAGAAGAGCCTGCTGGACACCTTCACCAGAAACATCCCTTGTAATAGAAGGATTATGACCGGTTTTTTTTGCTATCTTATCAATCTCATCTATATATATAATACCTTTTTTAGCTTTTTCTATATTGTAATCGCAGTTTTGCAAAAGCCTTACCAAAACGTTTTCCACATCCTCTCCTACATACCCTGCCTCTGTAAGGGTGGTAGCATCTGCTATAGCAAAAGGAACATTTAGAATTTTTGCCAACGTTTTAGCCAAAAGCGTTTTACCACTTCCGGTGGGACCTATCAGGAGAATGTTGCTTTTTTCTATATCGGTGTCCGATTTCCTTAGTATTCTTTTGTAATGGTTGTAAACTGCTACTGATAAAATTTTCTTGGCTTCCTCTTGACCTATAATAAATTCGTCCAAAATCTTCTTTATCTCTTTTGGCTTTGGGATAGACTTTACTTCCTTTGCTATCTCTTCGGATTCATGACGCTTTATAAGTTCCAAAGCTTTTTCTACACATTCGCTGCATATGTTTAAACCGTTTGGTCCTGCTATCATCAAAGGCACATCTTTTGACGATTTGTTGCAAAACGAACAATATTCTTTTTTGTTTGCCATTATTAAGACCTCTTTGAGATAACCTTATCTATAAGGCCGTAGTTTTTAGCTTCTTCTGCAGACATAAAATAATCTCTATCCACATCCTTTTCTATCTGCTTTAGGCTTTTACCAGTGGCATTGGCTAATATGGTATTTAATATATGCTTTATACGCTTGATTTCCTCTGCATGTATAAGGATATCTGTAGCTTGTCCTTGAACACCACCAAGAGGTTGATGTATCATAATACGGGAGTTTGGAAGCGCAAATCTCTTGCCTTTAGCTCCAGCCGCAAGAAGCACGGCTCCCATTGAAGCTGCTTGACCAATACATATGGTGGTAACATCCGGTTTTATATACTGCATGGTATCGTATATGGCAAGACCAGCGGTAACAGATCCGCCAGGAGAGTTTATATACATCTGTATATCCTTTTCCGGGTCTTGAGCTTCTAAGAAAAGAAGCTGAGCCACTATAAGGTTGGCTACATGATCATCTATAGGAAAACCAAGTATAACTATACGGTCTTGTAAAAGCCTAGAGTATATATCGTATGCTCTTTCTCCGCGTGGAGTTTGTTCTACAACTATAGGTACTAACTGATCTATTATCCTCTGGTATTCGCTAGCGTTACTCAACTTGTTCCTCCTTTAAAGCACTATTCTCTTTAAATTTAATAATTTCTAGTAGTTTGTCCATAGCTTTTGAAGCAAGTATATCCTTTAACAATACAGATTTTCTATCCTCTCTCAAGAAGTAGTTTTCTATATTCTCCCTTAATCTTCTCAAAGAGTCTTCATCTCTTTGATTTTCTGGCAACATATCTTTATAGGCTTCCACCTGCTCATCTATGTACTTTTTAATATCCTCATCGCTTACTTCTATACCAAACTTCTTTGCATAGGAAACCAGTATGGAACGGGTTTTGGCACTTGTGATACCTTCTCTTATAGATTTATCGTAAGCTGATTTTTCTATAGCTTTTAGCGTATCTTCATCAAAAGAATTTAAATCAAACATGCTGTTTAGTCTGTTTATCTCTTCTTCATAAACCACATTTGCTATTCTTATAGCCTCTGTCCTCGATGTTTCTGCTATATCTTTATACTCTTCCAATAGATACTTTGTAATAGCGTTTACCTTTGCCTCTTCTTTTTTGTTTTCAAGATAAGTTTGCAGTCTTTTCTTGGTATTTTCTATAGCTTCTTGAACGTTTTCCCCGAGGTTCAACTCTTTTGCAAGCTCATCGGTCAACTCTGGGTATATCTTCTTTTTTACGGATTCTATCTTGGCTTCTATATCCACTCTTGGAGCATTCTCATCCTCAGTTTCTTGGATTGGCACATTCTCTAGCTTTACCACATCCTGCTCTTTCTTGCCAAGGATCTCTTTATATAAATCTTCTCTTAAACCAAGCTCTTTTAACACTCCGCTTAGTTTCTGATTTACTTTTTCTCCGTCTTGTTTATCTGTAACAGTGTAATCTATCACTACGTAATCTTCTTCCTCTATCGGACCTTCTTTTGGCTCTAAAGTAGCCTTATCTTCTAACATGTACTTTATGGTTTTATCCACCATTTCATCGGTAAGTTCAAAGCTCGGTATCTCTAACTCCACCCCTTCTAAGTCTTTTAGTCTGTCAGCTTCTATAAGCGGGAATATCTCTATGTATCCTTCCATTGTGAGTTTCATCTCTTTTTCTGAAAAACTGCTTTTCTCTAAATTTATCTTTATATCCATTACGTCAAAACCAAGCTCTTTGGCACTATCGTAAACCTTTTTTGCAAAATCTTCCACCAAAGCCTCTAGTATATAGTTTTTAAACTTACTTTTTATAACCCACTCTGGAGCCTTTCCTCTTCTAAATCCATCCACAGTGGCGTTTGCCTTTAATTCATTCAAAATAGTTTTATAGGCTTGCTCCACTTCCTTGCCTTCTACATCAAACGCAAAATCTCTAAATATACCTTCTTCTTTTGTTATGGTAAAAGCCATAAAACCTCCAAAATTAGTTTTCCAATGCGGATGGAGGGACTCGAACCCTCACGGGCTTTTACGCCCACAGGATCCTAAGTCCTGTGTGTCTGCCAATTTCACCACATCCGCTAGTATATCAAATATAAGATTATATCACAAAT
>JAGDWZ010000027.1:0-6799 GCA_023269915.1 Hydrogenobaculum sp.
CTCCCAACTGAGCTACGACCCCTAAAAAAACAAAATATATTTTACATCAATTTTTGCTTATTTTCAAGTTTTTGTTTTTCTTTTCTGTATATATCTTCAAAATCATTTTTTACATTGCTTCTTAACTTTTCCAAGAGCATTTTACGCCTTTTCATTTCCTCAGAAACTAGAGCCTTGCTTTCTTGTTTAAGAGTTCCTATAAGATGCTCGTAAGCCATAAACAACCTCCTTTTTGAAATTAGTATAAGTATATATATAACAAGTCTAGGATTTTTGCAATGATTATATGATGAATATCAGTTAAGAAAGCTTTTAATATGAAAAGCCCCAGAAGGGGCTAAAGATATTTATATATTTATTATGGAATAAAGCCTGACTTAAACTTGTCCAGCGCTGTTTTTAGCTTTGCCTTCACGGAGTCATCTATGGCTTTTTTAGTTTTTAATTCATCTAATAGATCTTTAAAGTTAGCATCTAAAAATCCGTAAAGCTCCATCTCAAATTTTCTTACAGAAGATACAGGTATGTCATCAAGATAGCCGTTTGTACCAGCGTATATAGCTATAACCTGCTTTTCCACAGGTATTGGGCTATAAGGTCCTTGTTTTAAAAGTTCCACAAGCCTTAAACCTCTATTTATGGTATCTTGAGTAGCTTTGTCCAAATCAGAAGCAAACTGCATAAAAGCTTCCAACTCTCTAAACTGAGCTAAATCCAATCTCAAAGTACCAGCCACTTGCTTCATAGCTTTTATCTGAGCGCTACCACCAACCCTTGACACAGAAAGACCAACGTTTATAGCAGGTCTTATACCTTTGTTAAAGAGGTCTGGCTCAAGGTAAATTTGCCCGTCTGTAATAGATATAACGTTTGTAGGAATGTAAGCAGACACGTCACCAGCTTTTGTCTCTATAATAGGCAAAGCCGTCAAAGAACCTGCGCCTAGCTCATCGCTCAATTTAGCAGCTCTTTCAAGAAGCCTTGAGTGAAGATAGAATACGTCACCAGGGTAAGCTTCTCTACCGGGAGGACGTCTTACCAACAAAGATAGCTGCCTATAAGCTTCTGCATGTTTTGAAAGGTCATCGTATACTATAAGAGCGTGTTTACCGTTGTCCCTAAAGTATTCTCCTATGGTACAACCTGTAAATGGTGCCAAGTATTGTAAAGGAGCTGGGTCTGTAGCAGAAGCTACCACTACGGTGGTGTATTTCATCGCTCCTTCTCTTTCAAGAAGTTCTATAATACGAGCGGTGGTGGATTTCTTTTGACCTATGGCTACATATATACAATAAACATCCGTATCTCTTTGGTTTAGTATGGTATCTATGGCAACGGTAGTTTTACCAGTGGCTCTATCTCCTATTATGAGCTCTCTTTGCCCTCTACCTATTGGTATCATAGCATCTATAGCTTTAATACCAGTTTGCAATGGCTCATGAACGGATTTTCTTTTTACTATACCAGGTGCTATCTTTTCCACAGGGCTTCTGTGTTTGGCGTTTATAGGACCTTTACCGTCCAATGGGTTACCAAGTGGGTCTATGACCCTACCAACAAGCTCTTCACCAACGGGAGCATCCAATATTCTACCAGTACGCTTTACTATGCTTCCTTCTTTTATACCAGATTCTGAACCCAATATAATAATACCTACGTTATCTTCTTCAAGGTTAAAAGCGAGCCCAGCCTCACCGCTGTCAAACTCTAAAAGCTCGTTAGCCATAACGTTGTCTAGACCGTAGGCTCTTGCAACACCATCGCCTACTGCGTAGACGACACCAACTTCTTCCATCTTTATATCTGTTTCAAAACTTTGAAGCTGAGACTTTAAAATCTCCAAAGCGTCATCGTAAGCAAGCACCATAATCTCACACCCTTTTACCAAGGATATCCTTGATGCTGGTATTTATACCCCGCCTTCTTTCTAGCGTGAAGGTCATTCCAGCTGGCGGCTTTTACCTTCACACCAATCTTATAAGCTTTTAATCTTATTGGACAAATTTTGCAACACGGTTCTTACAGAAGTATCAAGCACTAACCCAGAAAGTCTCAGTTCAAACCCGCCTATTAACGTATCATCAACAGCTACGTCAGCCTCTATCTTTCTATTCAAAACTTTTTCAACCCTTTTTATTACCTCGTCTATTAACTCTTGATTAGGTTCTTTGGCAAAAATAAGCTTACCTTTATACACTGATAGTATTTTTTCGGCTTCATAATCAAAAAGTCTTTTTATCTCAGCAACTATTCTAAGAAGGTTTAAGTCTATTAGTTCATCCACGAAAAACTCTATCTCTTTTGGTATTTGACCTTTTTGTATAAGGCTTTTAATAAAAACTTTTTTATTTTGATTTGGCACAAAAGGAGACAAGACGAAGTCCCTAAACCTTGACTCTTTTCTATAAAGCGTTCCTAAAAGCCCTAAAAAATCTGATATAGCGCTAAGAGACTCTTTATCCTTTGGTACTGAAGATATTATCTTTTTAGCAAGCTTTCTAGCCAAATCTTTATTTGCCTTCATTGACGCAACCTCTCAAGTCTTGACTTTATATAAGATATTTCAACCTTTTCATCTTTAAAAACATCCTTTAACTTATCTTCGGCTTTTGATATCAACGAAGAGCTAAGTCCAGATATGAGCTGAGACTTTAGTCTATTAGCCTCTACTTCCACCATCTCTTTACCCATCTTTTCTATATTTTGAGCTACCATCTTAGCGTGGGCTATTATCTCATCATACTGCTCTTTGGCAAGTATCCTTTGGTTTTCAAGAGCTTTTTCATATTTTGCTTTAGCCTGTGCGACTTCTTGTTTTGCCAAAGAAACCGCTTCCCTATTTGAAAGGAGTTTGGCAAGCGGTTCTTCCACTTGGGCTATCAAAGACTTATAAGCCTTTTCAAACATCTCTTTTAGCTGTTTACCTGCAAACTTATAGACTATAGCAAAAAACAATATTACGTTTACAGCTTTCCATAGGTTCTCAAATACGTAATTAGACATATACTACCCCTTTATTACCTTTTCTACCAAAGATTCCACCAGCGAATCCAGCGAAGCTTCCAAAACTTTTTTCTGCTCTTCCAATTCTTGTTTTATCTTTTCTATCTGGGTTTTATATTCAAGCTCCGCTTTTTCCTCAGCCTCTTTGAGTATCCTTTGCTTCTCTTCGTTGGCCTTTTTAATCGCCTCTTCTAAAATTTGCTCCGCTTCTTTTTTAGCTTTTTCCAGTATCTCTTGAGCCTCTTTTAGAAGCATTTCTCGTTCTTTTGCCAAAGCTTTTGCCTCTTCTAAAGTCTTATTGGCCTGGTCTTCTCTTTCTTTAGCTATACCAAGATAAGGTTTTAGTACAATATAATTTACTATAAACACAAACACCAAAAAAAGGACCATCTCCACAAATAGAGTTTCGTTAGGTATTATACCTATGCTCATAGCATGCCTCCATTGAAGTATTATTATACCATAAGCTAAATTTATTTTTCCAAAAGATTTTCACTATACATGTAGTCTTTTTTATAAAAGCCCCATACTGTAGGATAAAAGTTTCTCATATAATCTTTTGAAGATATTAGGCTTTTAGGAGTTACTATAAATATCATAGGTTGATAATACTGTATAAGAGAAAAAGCAGCCCTATAAATATCTATACGCTTTTTTACATCTGTGGTCTTTACTCCCTCGTCAAATAAAATATCAAGCTCACGCTCCCAAACAGTTGCTGGCTTTTTCTCCAAAGGATGCCACATATGTAAAGAACCGCTCGAATACCATACATTTTTACCATCGTTTGGGTCTATAGAACCAGTTAATCCTATTAAAACGCTTTCCCATTTGTAAGGTGGCGTGGTTAGTTTGGATACCAAAGAGTTGAAATCTATTGGTTGAAATACAATTTTTATACCTATTTTTTCCAAATCCTCTTTTATTATGGCACCTATATATTTTCTATCTTGGGCATCTGAGTTTGTTATAAGACTAAACTCTACCCTATGCCCATCCTTATCGTAAAGTTTGTGGTTTTTATAATAAAAGCCTGCTTTTATAAGCAGTTTTCTGGCTTTTGACAAATTAAAAGGATAACGTTTAAACAAGCCTCTTTTATAGTAAGGTCTATTGGCAGGTGTAATAGGACCATAAAGAGGAGTTGCCATATTGTTGTAAACCATGGAAGCTATGGCTTTTCTATCTATAGCGTAAGAGATAGCCACTCTAAAAAGCCTATTTTGAAACCACCTTAGCTTGTATTTTGGTATATCGGCATGAGGATTTTGGTTGAAGGTTATAAACGTGGTGGTAGGAGTATCTCCCAAATCATAAACTATCACCGGTGTTTTGGGCTTATTAAGGGCAAAGTATGATAAATCTTCTGGAGATATTCCCAAATAAGATATATTCCCCTCTAAAAACTGCATAAGGGCTATGTTTTTATCCTGTATTATAAAAGCCTTTATACGTTTTATATAAGGTAGGTTTTTTGAGCTTTTATAATAATAAGGGTTTCTTTCATATTCTACGTATTGACCTTTTACGTATTTAACAAGCTTATAGGGACCAGAACCCACTATTAAAGAAGGGTTTTGAGATACACTCCAAAACGTACTAAAGGTATTGTTTTTAACGGCTTTTTCCAATACATGTTTTGGCAATATTGGAGCGCTTATGGCTTGTAAAAAAGGAGCAAATTTGTGTGGCAAGCTAAACTCTACCGTGTATTTGTTTAGAGCTTTTACCTTGAATGGTTTACCGTCAACAGACAACGTATCTTTTATAGAGTTTGGAATGCGAGGGTTGTAATATATATCGTTATAAGTGAAAACCACATCGTAAGCAGTCAAAGGTTTACCATCAGACCACTTTAAATGCTTCCTAAGATAAACTATATATGTTTTACCACCCTTTAACACCTTCCATGAAGAGGCCAGTTCTGGTTTTACGCTCATATCTTTTAAATCAAGTTTTGTAAGGCCGTTAAAAAGAGGAGCTATCACATCCGTAGATGAAGTCTCTTGGGCAAGCACAGGATTTAAGGTTTTTGGGTCAGACGATAGCACAGTATATATGATATTTGTTTCTTTGCCCTTTTCTATTTTTGCGCTTTTTATATCCACCTTCTTAATTTGTATATTTTCATAAATTTTTGGGCTTTTAGAAAAATAGAAGGGTAAAAAGCACAAAATTATAAACAAAATACCGTTTAAATAAGGATTTTTAAATATCTTAAAAGCAAAATACATAAGATAATTATACTAAACATCAACCCCAAACAATTATCATTTCAATTAAATATTTATAATCATGCAAAAATTGAGACAGATGCTGTATACTTATATAGCTTATGCTAATATTGCTATAGGAGCGTTATGATAAAGTTTGAGATTTGCCCTCATGATACTGAATTCCAGAAAGGTTTAGAAAAGTGGCAGAAAATAGCCAACACTCTTTCATCCATTTTAGATGAAACCGTAGTCCTAGAAGGTTTTAAAGCTTATAAAGAAGACATAGAAAGCATAAGCAAAGAAGACAATGATTTAATATACACTTATGCAGAAAAAGCTTTTGAGCTTTATAAAAACGGCTATAAACCTATTGGCAAAATAAAAAAAGAAACAGATAATTTTTTAATAATAGGTTTTAAAGATAAAATAAAAGAAAACGACACAATAGCAACTGCTTTAAGACCTTCTTTTTACACAATACCAATGCTAACTTTAGACGATATAAAATTTGAGAGTGTGAAGTTTAAACTAGAAAAATCTCAAAACGATATATACAAAGCTGTTATAAATAAAGAAGCAGACTTTGGCATAATATATGAAGACAGCTACCAATATTTAAGAGAGCTATACGAAGATATACCGATAATAAAAGAAATAAAAACCAATTTCACTCACTTTTTTATGGTAAAGCCTCAGTTGTATGAGAGGCTAAAAAGTGCACTTTTAAAAATTGAAGATTTTGAGCCTATAGCAGAAGAAGACTTTCTAAAGGGTTTAAGATTTGAAATAGATATAAAAGCTATAAACAAAATAAGAAGCTTATTAGATATAACAAACGCAATAATCAGTTCTCAAGATATAGGGCTTGCTATCTACACCGATAAGATATTCTATCAAAATCCACTGATGAGAGAGCTTTTAAAAGCTCAAGATATAAATATTGAAAAAATATTCAAGGAAAAATCAAGTGAAGTTAAAAAAGATTTAGAGGAAAGAGAGAAAGGAAGATACTTTAAAAAAACTTACAAAGAACTAAAAATAAACGATAGACATTTTGACGCAACAGAACAAACTATATACTATGAAAACGGCTTTAAGGGGTTATCACTTTTTGTAGACGTGACAGAACAGACTAAAATAAAGAAGCTTTACATAATTTTATCAAAAATAATACGTATAGCAACAAACATAGATACTGAAGAAGAATTATATAAAAGCATATGCAAGTTGCTGGTGGAAAGCAATTATGCAAAACTAGTTCATATAAACTTGGTAAACGAAGATAAACAAATTTCAACAATATTTAGCTGCGGTACCGAGGATAATCAAACAAAAGAGATTATATCACATTCAGATATTACGTTGGAAGCCTACAACAAAAGAGAGATAGTAATAAAACAATCAAAAGAGTATTCAAAGTCTTTGGTAGCTGTTCCTATCAAAAAGAGTGGTAAAATAGCAGCCGTTATAACAATATGCACACCAGAACCAGAGTATTTCCAAGGTGAAACAAAATATATAATTCAGGAAATACAAAAAGAAATAAACTATGCCATCGAGAAATTGGAAGAGATTAAAGA
>JAGDWZ010000027.1:6899-12058 GCA_023269915.1 Hydrogenobaculum sp.
AAGAGGTTTTAGGTAAAAAACCATCAATATTTAAATCAGGATATCAAGACAAAGAGTTTTATGAAAAACTATGGAGTACCATATTAAGAGGAGAAAAATTTGAGGGTATATTTATAAACAGAAAGAAAAATGGAGAGATTTTCTACTTAGACCAAGCCATAATACCTATAAAGTTAAAAGATGGCACAAAGAAGTTTGTTTCAATAGGTAAAGATATAACTGCAGAGAAAAAACTATCTCAAGAATTAGAAAGAATAAAATATTACGACATCGTAACGGGACTTTACAACATAAATAGCTTTATATTTAAAGCATCCGAATATCTTTCAACCACAAAAAATCAAGCAGCTTTGATGCTTATGGATATCGATAACTTTTCTTATTACAACAAAGCCTATGGAATAGATGTTGGAGACAAGATATTAAAAGAGCTTGCCAATAGAATAAGAAATTACATTAAAGAAGAGGATATTTTAGCTAGAACTGGAGCAGATGAATTTTCTATACTGTTTACAAACATAGAAGAAAATAGGCTTATAAGCACTATAAAAAACATAGAATCCATTATCGCAGAGGAGATTTTGATAGACGGCAGGATATTTAAAATCCATTTTCACAGTGTGTTAGCCATATATCCAAACGATGGAGAGAATATAGAAACCCTGTTAGAAAATGCAAGCCTAGCCCTTAAGCTAGCAAAGAAAGAAAATGAAGACGAAACAAGATTCTTCAACAAAGATTTCGAAAAACAGCTAAAATCTATATCAAAAGCGATATTTCTTATAGAAAAAGCTATAAAAAATGACCTTTTTATATTTCACTATCAACCTTATTTTGATCTACAGACTGGCAAGATAGTAGGCCTTGAAGCTCTTGTAAGAATTAAAGACAAGGACGGTACAATATATTATCCCAAAGATTTTATAGATTTTCTAGAAAGCTCTCCATACTTAGACTTGTTTGAAAAGTTTGCCCTAAAAGAAGTTTCCAATAAAATTCAGAAATGGCAAATACCTATAAGCGTAAATATATCTGCAAAAACCTTTAACAAAGGTAATTTCATAGACGATATATATTTTTATACAAAAAATCTAACAACGCCTTTAGCAATTGAAGTTACAGAAAGAATTTATATGAACAATATAGAAAAAGCCAAAATTATAATACAAAAGCTAAAAGAGTTAAATATAAAGATATCTATAGACGATTTTGGAACAGGTTATTCATCTTTGGCTTATTTAAAGGAGTTGAATGCGGATATTCTCAAAATAGATATGACTTTTGTGAAAAATATGCTTCAAGATAGCAAATCAAAAGCTCTGGTCAAAGCCATAGTGGATATATCAAAAGAATTTGGGATAAAAAGCATAGCAGAGGGTGTAGAAACAAAAGAACAATACAATATGCTAAAAGAGATGGGAGTAGACTACGCTCAAGGTTTTCTACTATCAAAACCTTTGCCAGAAGAAGAAATAGAGCCGCTTTTAAAAGCTTCAAATACCAACAATTGACAAAGCTCTATAATTGTATTATTATATTATCACACTATGCAGCAAGAAAAAAAATACGGTGAGATTGAAATAGAAAAAGCGGCATTAGAACCATGGGATAACCCAGCTAAAGAAAACGACTACATGATAGAGATGTCTTTTCCAGAATTTAGCTGTCTTTGTCCTAGGTCTGGTTATCCAGATTATGCTACTATAAAAATTAGGTATATACCAAACGAATACATAGTAGAACTAAAATCTCTAAAACTATGGCTAAATTCGTTTAGAAACCAATATATATCACATGAAGCCGCCACCAACACTATATACAACAAGCTTTTTGAGCTTTTAAAACCAAAATTCTTAGAGGTAATAGGTGATTTTCACCCAAGAGGAAATCTTCATACTGTAATAAAAGTAAGGTCTGATAAGAAATATGATTAAATGCTCATAAAAGGTATATACCTAGACAAATCTATAGTCCTGCAAAAAGTAAAAGGGTCATTTGAAATAAAAGAAGGACAAGAAAATCCAGACTATGTAATAAAGGTTTTGTCACCAAAAGATGCTTTGATCATATTAAACCAAGACGATGTAAATATAGAAAGCTCAATGGAGATGTTAGGATATAAAATCCTTACCAAAAATAAAGTTGATTTTGAAACAGAAGATATATGGATGTTTGCGCTTTTAAGGGCTTTAGACGCAATGCAATACGACAATTTGTATGTAGTATTCAAAGATGATACATCTTATATACTTTGTCAAGTAAACGATAAAAAGCTTATATATTACGAAGTATTTTTTAACAAAGAGGAGCTAATTGCCAAATTAAACACAATAGAAGGTGATATACTTTTTGACACAGAAGATATAAACACAGAAAATCTAAAAACACTACCTATGTTGTATGTAAAAAAAGGGGAGCTTTTGGCTTTTGGTGGGGCTCTAAAAAAAATTCAAGACAAATTTGACAACAACGATATTATATCTACAAAAAAAATAAAAAAAGAACTAATAAATATAGGGATTTTAATCTTTAGCGTGTTTTTAAGTTATCTAATATTTGATTTTTCAATAAACCGCCAAATAAGCATGGTAAGACAAAAAGAGAAAGACATCTTTGAGAAGGCTTTTCCAAATACACCCATAGTAGATATAAAAGAACAAACTAAAGCTCTTATAGTACCAAAAGACAACTTTAAAGTTTCAAAACTCTTGCTAAAAGCCTACAAAAACTTACCACCGGACGCAAAAGTATACGAACTTTTTTACAAGTCTAATGCAAACCAAAAGAACACCCTAATTGTAAAATCAGAGGTGAATGCATCGGAGGTAAACGCTTTAAAAAATATAACATTCTCAAGAGCTTTACCATCAAATTTAGAAGAGATAAAGCAAACATGGACTTTGGAAAGATAGACTTCAAAAAATATATAATTTTCTTTTACAAAATAAGATACGTTGTTTATATGTTATTTCTCATAAGTATAGGTTTTATAGCTTTTAAAAGTATAACCCATAAAAAAGAAAAGCTATACAACAAAATAGCGGAGTATGAACATATAAGCTTTCTTATAAAAAACGGCAAGCCAAAAACAAAAACATTAAACGAAGAATACGTTAGAGCTATTTTCTCCAACACAAAGTTAGATTACATAAAATACGAAAACGGCGCTTACAACGTAAAAGCTTCTAATATAAACATAATCACTCTCGCAAACATAGTCTATCAAATAGAAAACGATGGGTTTAAAATAAGCTTCCTAAAAGCTGAAGACTACACAGGAAAGCAGGACTTTACCGTGCATATGGAGATAAGCCCATGAAAAAATTCTCCATAAATCCTTTAATATTGATGCTTAGTTTTGCTATAGTATTTATAAGCATAGTGGCTTTTTACTACAACCTTAAAAGCTTAAAATACGTATTAAATCAAGAAACGCCGACACTATCAAACTCTTTTAACAAAAATGCATTGATAGAAGCCGTAGAAAAGTTTAAACCAAATAAAAATACCAGCAAATCTACAAGTGTAAATTCAAATATGTTTGTATTGGCAATAGCGTATAGCCAAAATCCAGCATATTCAATGGTACTGGTAAACTCCAGCTGCGGTAAAAAGGTACTGATGGTAGGAGATAGTTTTTGTGGTTTTACCGTAGAAGAGATAAAACCTTTTCATATAATAGTAAGCCAAAACGGCAAAACCCTCACCCTAAAACTTTCCAAAGGAGAAAACACAAACAAAAACACAAATACTAACAATACACCATCTGGATTACCCTCTTTAAAACAGCTACTATCAAACAGCTCTTCCCAAAATACCTATACGATAAGTAGAAACAAGCTTCTTGAGATAACATCAAATCCATATAAGATGTTTAGCGATATAGACCTCGTGCCGACTTCAAAGGGTTTTATGTTTAAAAGCGTAAAACCGGGTTCTTTGTTTGCACAGATGGGCATAAGACCAGGAGATATACTAATATCAATAAACAACGAAACGTTGAGTTCACCAGAAGATGCCTTTAGAATACTTGGCACTCTAAGAAACAGCGACAGCTTCAATGTAAAAATATTAAGAAACAACCAACAGACAACACTCTATTACAAGGTAAACTAAAGGAAAAACCTTATAGAAGCTATACCGTAAACCCCTGTTTCTAACACATCCTTTGCATTTTCCTTCGTAATACCCCCAAGCGCAAAAATAGGCTTTTTAGAAGATTTTACTACATCTTTTAAATAGTCTAAACCAAGAGGCTTTGCATCTTCGTGACTTTTTGTAGGAAAAATAGGGCTCAACGTCACATAATCGGCTCCTTTGTTAAAAGCCTCAAACACATCTTCTTTTGAATGAGCAGAATATCCTATTAACATATCTTTGCATATTTGTTTTACAACAGATACATCTAAAGCGTTTGAAGGAAGATGCACCCCATCAGCTTTTACTGCCATAGCAATGTCAAAGCGCTCATTTACTATAAACGAAACTCCGTGAGATAACGTTATATCTCTTAAAGCAATGGCGTACTCATAAAAATATTTCCCTTTAAGATGTTTAGCCCTCAGCATAATATTAGCCCTGTAATTTTTTACTATGTTTTGGGCTTTTAATAAAATATCATCTTTAAAAACATCAACATCCACTATAGCAAGATACTTCGCTAAACCCATACGTTAAACTAAAGACATTACGATACCTGCAGCAAAAACCCCGAAAAATATAAGCATGAGGGCATTAAAAAGTCCTACATCTTTTATATCCTTATCGTAAGCTTTTGGAAACTCTTTGTCTCCTTTTGCCCCTAAAATCACAAAAACTTGAAAAAGAAGAAGCATAAACATAAAAATACTTCCAAATATAAAATTCCTATCCGCCAAAAAACCCATAGCCATTACAGACAACCCAAAAGAGTTTACAAAAATAACAATCTCAATGATATAACGCTTTAAAATATCCATATATACCTCCTAAAATAGTAATCTTTTACTCGTATACAACCCTATTCTTGCCAAGCTCTTTTGCCTTATAAAGCCTCATGTCTGCTATCTTCAAAAGCTCTTCCAAATCTTTGGCATCGTCGTCAAAGGTGGCTACACCAAAAGACGCGGTTATAAAGTATTTAGAAGATGCCTCGCGGGGAGTATATGAACCGCTATCAA
>JAGDWZ010000027.1:12158-26849 GCA_023269915.1 Hydrogenobaculum sp.
ACAAACTCTTCACCACCGTATCTAGCAAAAATATCCGAAGCTCTTATATTTTCCTGAACCACATTTGAAATGTGCTGCAATGCGATATCACCAGCCCTATGGCCGTAAGTATCGTTGAACTTTTTGAAATTATCAACGTCTAACATTATAATAGACAACTTTGTTTGACGTCTAATAGCCTTTTGAAATTCTTTGTCTAAAATCTCGTCTAAAAATCTTCTATTGTATGCATTTGTAAGAGGATCTCTTATAGAAAGTTCCCTATTGATCTCTATAAGCCTTAAATTGCTTACCACTGGAACAAGAGCCTCTACAAATTTATTTATCTTTCTTTTCATATCGTCGTTAAAAAAGTTCTCCTTAGAGGACATTAAAGTGAATATAGCGGTAGCGTTTGTTATATAAACACCTCCTAAAAAGAGAGGTACGCACATATAAGATTTTACAGAAGACCCAACTTTAGCCATAGGACAACCGTAATCTGTTTTTACATTTTGAACAGATAAATCAACCCCAGATTTAATCACTTTGCATAAAGAGGGGTTATCTTCAAGGCAATCCCCTATCCATATATCGCTTTCGCTATGAGATTGGTATATGTTTTGGGCTTTTAACAGATAAGAAGATACTATTTTATTTAAAGATGGGTTTAGTTTGTACATATGTACATACTCTACTCCCAACCTTTTAAGATAGTGTATAAAAATATCGTAAGCTTCGTCTTCTTTATGAGCTTTAGAAAGGTCTGTAATGAAAGAATAAAGAGTATTTAAATCTTTGTTTGTATTTTTTAATTTTTCCTCTATAATTAGCTCTTTCGATATATCCCTAGCCACCACAAGTATGTGTTCTTTGGTGGTATGATTTTCAAACTCTACCTTTGTTGCTACCACATGTACTGGCAAAAAACTACCGTCTTTTTTTATATAGACTCTTCTTCCCACCACCTTCTTATTTTCTTTTATTATGCGGTCTATAAAACGCTTTATCACGTTTTCCGGATTTAGTATAATATCAAAAAAATTTCTACCCAAAAGTTCCTCTTCGTAGTATCCAAGGTGCTCTACAACAGACTTGTTTATAAGTTTTATCTTGTAATCGTAGGCATCATAGATTATGACCATATCGTCCATGGCATCCAAAATACTTTTATATTGTTTATTTATTTTTTTTAATTCTATCTCTGATGTATAAGTTTTTGTGATATCCTTAAATAAAATTTTAATTCTTCCATCTATTATTTTGTGTTCGTCTTCAACATAAACACAAGATATATGATATATATTATCTTTAATAAAGATAGGTTCGTAGTTTACACTTTTATCGTTTCTAAGCTTTTCATATATATTTTTCCACGTATATATATCTATAATTTCATTTATATTTTTGCCTAGAAAATTCCCAAATATACTTTTCGCACTTTCGTTTTGCCATACTATTACGCCAGAAGAAGGATTAAAAACCCCAGCATCCATAATTTCTAATACAGGGTCTTGCATTATGTTTAACATGAATCTAATATGCTTAAGCTTCTTCTCTACATATTCTTCGTATTTTTCTTCAAGGTTTCTTATGATATCTCCTTGAGTTATAATACCTATTGGTTTATCATCGTCATCCACCACCACAAGTCTTCTTATGTTAAGCCTAGCCATCATCTCTGAGGCCTCTATAAGAGGAGTATCAAGCTTACACGTAACTACTGGACGCTTCATATAATCTTTTATTAAGCTTGTACTTAAATCTATACCTAAGGATATTAACTTAGTTAAATCTTTTTGAGTTATTATACCAACAGCCAAATCAGACTCTACTATTACCACAGCCCTTATCTTGTTCTCAACAATTGTCTTAAGAGCCTTATCTAAAGTATCAAATTGGGAAAGACTTATCAACTTTCTATGCTTAACAACATCTTTAACAAACTTGTGTCGCTTCAACATCTCTTGGTCTATAGTAGCTATTAGAGTTCTTTGGGACAAAACACCTATTGGACGATCTTTATCATCTACTATAACAAGCTTAGATATATCGTTTTCAATCATCAAATTTATAGCCTCAAACAGGTTGTAAGATGTTTTGATTGTTATAACAGGTTTTGAGGCATATTCTAAGACATTTCTATTTAAATCTTTATTCTCATATTTTATTCTAAGAGTATCTGACTCAGAGAAAATACCAACAACTTTATCTTCTTCAACAACAACAGCATAGTCTTTATCGGCGTCCGCCATCAATTTTATTACATATCTTGTTGGTGCATTCGCATCAACTTTTAAAAAATCTACGACTTCCTTATTCTGTAAAGCCAAAGAAACAGTATAATTCATAAAAGTTTTAACATATAAAGCAGCACAGCCCCTAAAAACCCAGCAGCGATATCATCTAGCATTACGCCAACACCATCTGGTGTTTCCAACTTTCTTATACCAAAAGGCTTCGTTATATCTAAAAGCCTAAAAACAATAAAGCCCAGCACCATCCACAAAAAGGTGTGTGGCACAAACATCATAGTGATAAAATATCCCACCAATTCGTCCACTACCACCTCATCAGGATCAGGATTTTGAGTAATATCAATAACGTATTGAGAAGCTAAGACACCAATAGGTATAAACATTATCAAAAACAACAGCTTTTCGAAAAATGAGTTTCCAAACATATATATAAACGGAATTGCGCTAAGGCTTCCCACAGTCCCAGGTGCCACTGGAGATTTACCAAGCCCAAAACCAGTAGCTACAACTCTCAAAAAAATATCTTTATAATTCATAAAGGTATTTCTACCGGTGGCAAACTCTTATCCTTACAAAGACCTCTATGGTCTTCCAACAATTTCTCTATAAGCCTTATCTCATCCTCTTTAGTATTCAAAGGAAAACCATATATTTTAGCCAAATCCTGAAGCTCTGGCGTAGGGCAGCCTATACTTGATAACTTATGAGGTATTACATAAGCTATGCTATCTATGGCTGGATAAACATCTTTTAGATACGTTAAAATGGCGCTTTGATATATAACAACCCTTTGATAGTTTGGAAGCTCCTTTGTGAGTTTTTCTACACTAAGTTGGTCAAACTTCTGTATGTTGTTATCGTTTTTGGCTTTTAAAAGAAGAAACAACTTATCGCCGTCAAAATCAGAATGCAAAATAGCTATATTTTTTGGATATTCTTCAAAACCAAGCTCGTATGCAAAACTTCTAAAAGCTCCCATAGCCTCTTCTTTGGTTTCAAATACCCCTACAGCCTTTTCAAAGTCTTCATCTTTTGTTTTTATATACACTATATTTATGGTGTCATCACCTACCTTCACAGATTTCACAGTAATTTCGTGTGATATCTCTGGCCAAGCCTCGAAAAGGCTTTTTACGTCGCTATCTATGTTTTCATCGTATATTTTTTGTAAAATCATAACACTCTCCTTTCAAAGTTCATCTGTAAAAATAATATCTGGTATATCTGCTTTTATAATACCTCTTTCCTTACCGAGCTTATACAAAAGCCTTACAGCTTCTTTTCCATCAATTCCGTAATCTATAGTCCTTTGGTTTACATACATGCTTACAAAAGTAGACGCCCTAACTTCATCATTCTCTAAATCCCTTGCATAGTTTATGGCATAACTCAGAGCTTCTTTCCTCATTTCCAAAGCTTTTTTGACGCTTTCTCTCATAATGTTTTCAAGTTTTTTAATAGTATCCAAACCAAGGTCTTTTCTTACTATGTTGCATCCCAACGGAAGCGGTAAATTGTATTTTTTTTGCCAATCTTCACCAAGGTCCACAAACTTATAAAGCCCTTTATCTTTGTAAGTAAGCTGTCCTTCATGTATTACAAGACCGGCGTCTACCGTACCTTTTTCCACTTCATCTAGTATCTTATCAAACGGCATCACAACGGGCTTAAAATCCTCTTCGAAAAGCCTCAAAACCAAGTAAGCCGTAGTGAGTTCACCGGGAATTCCTACTTTCTTTCCCTTTATACTATCGGTGGGTTCTTTTGTTACTACAATAGGTCCGTATCCTTCTCCTACGCTTCCGCCGCTTGGTAAAACATAATACTTGTCAGCTACATAAGGGTAAGCGTGAAAGGATATGGCAGACAATTCGTAGGTTCCTTTTTTGGCATCTTCGTTTAGGCTTTCTATATCTTTTAAAACATGCTCTATTTTAAAACCATAAGTGTCTATAAGACCTTTTACCATTGGATAAAACATAAAAGCATCGTCTGAATCAGGGCTATGAGCAACTCTAATTATTCTCTCCATAACATCTCCTTAAAAATTACTAATATAAACATTATAAACCAAACAAAAATTATTCAAGACGCTTTGTTAAAAGCAAGCAGACTATTCTTCCATATTATCAGCTACAAAATCCGCTATATGCATAACTTTCTGATTATTTCCAAACTTTAGGTTGCCATCGTTTAACTGTAAAACACATCCAGGGCAAGCGCTCAATATATATTTTGCCTCAGTAGACTTGAAGTCTTCCATCTTCTCCTTTTGAATAGCAGTAGATAACTCTGGGTTTTTCATAGAAAAAAGCCCAGCAAAACCACAACAACTTTGAGCCTTAGAAGCTTTTTTGTACTCTACGTTATCTATCTTTTTTATAGTGTTCTCAAAGTCTGAAACTGGCGTTTTCATAGCACTGTAAGAGTGGCATGGTACATGAAATGTAACAGTTTCTTTTTGTTTGGATTTTAATACCAAGTCGTTAGAAGAAGCCACTATACTTGCAAAGTCTAAAACATTTTTATACCCATAATCTTCTAGAAGCGCCCCACCGCAAGTAGGACAAACCACCACTATCCCATCAAAAGAATATTTTGATATTTCCTCTTGGTTTTTTGCTTTTAGATGAGAAAAAGCCTCTATGTTTCCAGAATAAAGATGAGGAGCTCCGCAGCATTTTATATCTTTAGGCACTATCACATCGTAACCTGCTTTATTTAAAACCTTTATAGCGTTTTTACCAGTGGTTGTATAAAAAGCATCCACCATACATCCTGTAAAAAATAACAACGTACCTTTAGAAGGGGTTTTGTCGGTTTTAAAAGTCTGCCCTCTTATACTAAAAGCATCTTTACTAGGCTTTGGCATAAACTTAACGGCGCCATTAATACCAGATGGTATATATGTTTTTAACTCTTTTTTTGGTATCAAAGAAAGTAAGGAGCCCATCATTTTGACAACAGTCCTACCAGCACTGGTTTGCATCATTTCAAGAGCACTCAAGGCAGTGTATTTAAACGGGTCTTTACCAAGCTTTTCTGATTGAAGTTCTTTTGCTTTTGACATTATTTCTTTATACTCTACGTTATTTGGGCAAATCCACTCACATCTTCTACACATAGCACATTCGTCCCACTGCTTTGCTACATCTTTTGTAAGAGGTAATTCTCCGGACAACACCATCTGAGCCAAAGCAAGCCTTCCTCTAGCAAAGCTTCTTTCTTCTTCGTTTACTCTGTATGTAGGACACACTGACTTACAAAGACCACATCTTACACATTTTTGCAACAAATCTATAGGTATTTCAAAATGTTTTTCCATACTTTAAATATAGTTTTTATTTAGTATATAGCTTTTAGTAAAATCATAAAACTTTTATTTTTTAAGTAAAAAGTATCTGATCTAAGAACTCATCAATGCTTTCTTTTAATATCATATCTTCAAATAAGGTTGGATAAAATTTTTTAATCAAAAAAAGTGGTGGATAGCCAACTCCAATCACAGGCCTTGGCTTTAATTGCTGTCCAGAAGACTTTGCTATTTCAAATATAATATCGTATCCAGTCCTTATAGCTTCTTCTATATCGTAAAATCTCTGAATAGGATCTCCATATTCAAGAAGATATATGTTTCCAACAGATGAGCTAAAAGTATCCCAGTCCAAAATATTTGATATAAGTTTAGAACCGTAGAAATCAGTAATCTCCACAGAATCTAAATCAAGAAGCTTAAAAGATACCATATAAAAATTTATTAGATATTCACCTACATAAGTATCGAGATAAAAATAAAGCTCCATTAGAAAATCTCGTAAGAGAGCATACCTTCAAACACTTTCGTGGTAGGGCCCTCTAAAAACACTTTATCATCTTCTATCGTTATTTTTAAAAGTTCGCCAGATTTTGTGATAATATCTACTATGTTAGAAGCCGACAAACCAAGAAGGTATGCGTTTATACCACAAGCCGCACTTCCTGTCCCACAAGCGAGCGTCTCTCCTTCTACACCTCTTTCGTAAGTCCTCACTCTAAAAGTCCCATTTTTTGTCCTTGCCACAAAATTTACGTTTGTCCCCTTTGGAGCAAAATACTCATGATATCTTATAGCTCTCCCAATCTTTTCTATATCCAAATTATCTAATTCATCTTCTTCTACAAACACCACAAAATGAGGAACACCGGTATTTACAAAGTGTCCTTTAAAAACACCATACTCTGTCTTTATTTCTATATCTTTTTGATAAGAATGATAGGGTGTAAGTTGAACCTTTACCCTTCTTTGGTCTATAATATGAGCTTCTATTTCACCAGCTAAGGTTTCAAACACCATATTTTTGGGAGCTATACCTTTTTCGTAAGAAAATCTTGCAGCACAGCGAGAGCCGTTGCCACACATTTCAGCTACAGAACCATCTGCATTAAAAAATGCCCAACTAAAATGATTTTTTGGGTTTTTGGCTTTTTCTATAAGAATAACACCATCGGCCCCCACAGAAACATGCTGCTCACAAATCTTTTTCACAAACTCTTGTATACTTAGTCCTAAAGCTTCCACTTCTTTGTATACAAAATTATCCCTATTGTCTATTATGATGAAATCGTTTCCAGAGCCTTGATATTTTGATATAAGCATACTATTTTAGTTTTACCGTTACAAAGATATTTTGACCATTTCTATCTACTAAAAATGTAGCTGTATCCTTGTGCTCTGCTATAAGACGCTCTAATATATCGTTCATCTGGGCTTTTGTATAAACCCTGTGTAAATTTATGCTAAGGATAATATCACCAGCCCTTATACCAGCGTCATAAGCTGGCGAGCCCATGAGCACATCCTCTACCAAAAGACCACCCTTTACCTCATAACGTCTTTGTTCTTGAGGATTCAAAGGCCTTACTATGAGACCCAAATCTTTAGTTTCCGTAGCAACACTGCCAATATTACTTGTATTGCTTGGCATCTTAGCAGTTTTAACTTTTAAAGTAATTAACTTGTGGTTTCTTATAACACCAAGTGTTAAAACAGTGCCCGGTGGAGATTCCATTGTTTTAAACTGTAGCTCATCTATGCTCTCTAAAGGTTTACCATCCACTGAAACGATGATATCGCCTACCTTCAAACCATACTTTTGGGCAGGAGAACCCGGAAACACCTGAGCTACTATCGCACCATGATTTACGCCTAAAGAGGATGCCATCTCTGGTGTTATTTGTTGTATAGACACACCGAGCCATCCTCTTATAACTTTACCATGTTCCATTATCTGATGGTAAACCCATTTAGCCAAGTTTATAGGTATAGCAAAGCCAAGTCCTTGGCCACCCTTCACCATAGCGGTATTTATTCCTATAACCTTACCTTCTATATTTATAAGAGGTCCTCCGCTGTTGCCTGGATTGATTGCGGCATCAGTTTGTATATAATCTTCATACTGAGACAAACCTAACCTTCTATTTAAAGCAGAAACCACACCCATGGTGACAGTCCTACTAAAACCGTATGGGTTTCCTATGGCTATTACAAGCTGCCCTATCCTAACATGAGAAGAGTTTCCAAGAGTAGCAACCCTAGACTCAGGATTTTCTATACCTTCGGCGCTAACTTCTAACACTGCCAAATCTGTCTTTGGGTCTCTACCCAAAACCTTAGCTTTCCTTTCGATAGTCCTGGACAATTTTACCATTACATCTTTTGAATTTCCTACTACATGATTGTTTGTTAAAATTATGAAAGCATTTCTAGATTGAATGTATTTAATTATAATACCAGAGCCTAAATCCTTCTCCTTCTCAGGAATTTCTGGGGTTGGTATACCAGGCATCATAAATGGCGGAAATCCCGGAAACAACTGAGTATTTAAAGGAGTTTTAACTATCTGGGTGGCGTAAATTGTTACCACTGAAGGTGATACCTTATCTACTATTTGTTCCACTTCTTTTTGAAATTGTTCCAACACAGGACCAGCTACAACATTTGCAGTAGAACCTAACACGGATAAGGCTAATGCAACAAAAAACACGCTTTTCTTCATATTAACACCCCCTTTATAAAAGGAAACAACCTTCCCTTAGCGGGAAGGTGAATAAATATCAAATTAACCTTTCTTTTCAGTTTTTTCAGCCTTTTTTTCTTCCTTCTTGTTTTTATTTTCCTTGTTTGAAGAGGAAGAGCTTGAGCTTGAATTAGATGCGGAGCTAGAATTCTTGTTGTAAAGAGCTAATACCATCTGAGCCAACTTCTTAGCATCAGCATCGCTAAGAGATGTTTGAGCTGGCATTGGTACAGCACCCCATATACCTTGGTTACCATTCTTTATAGCCTTTGCCAATTCATCTACAGCGTTTGGTTTACCAGCATATTTTTTAGCAACATCTATCCAAGCTGGACCCACCACTTGCTTATCTACAGCGTGACAAGCCAAACATCCTTTTGTGCCAGCCATGGCTACCAACTTCTTAGCATCGTCTTGGTTTATAGAAGATGCGCTAGCACATACTTTTTGGGCACCAGTACCAGAACATATTTGCCCAGCTGAAGAAGATGATGAAGATGAAGACGATGAAGATGCGGTGGTAGATGTAGAATTAGAAGCTGTAGAGGAAGAAGATTGTGTAGAAGGGGTTGTAGCGGCAGATTGTTCTGATGATGAAGATGATGATTCACTAGATTGTTGGTGGCTACATGCCACAAGGCCTAGTGCTAAAACTGCAGCACCTAAAAGTGTCTTCTTCATTCTTAAAACCTCCTAAAAATAAAAATTATCTAATATAATAACTTATTTTACAATCAAAAAGCTATGATATAAAACACTTTTACACAAGAAGAAACTATGAAATATAAAAATTTTATAAAATTCAACTCAAAAATGTCATAGCATAGTCATAACCTATCTTATATAGCTCATCAAACTTCTTATAATTTACAAAACTTATATGACTAACAGGAAGTTCCAAATATACATCGCAAAACCTCTTTTGAAGATCCATATTCCTTCTTGCTATAAGAAAAGTAGATCTCAAAAAATTTCCCATCAAACCTAGATTTTCCCTAACTAAGACATTTGGCATTATATCCGAACAAACAATTTTTAAATGCTGGTATTTAGCTTTTAGCGGACTAACTGGTAAATTATCGGTAAGACCCCCATCCACCAAAAGCATATCTTTATAAGCTACTGGCTCAAACACAAATGGCAAAGCACAAGAACCAAGCGCTATAGATGCTGGGTCTCCATTGTCTATATATAAAGTGTTACCGGAAAATAAATCTAAAACACTGGCGCTATAATACACTGGCAAATCCTTTATGTCTTTGTAAGGTATATACTGTCTTATAATTTTAAAAGCTTTTTTAAAACCTAAAAGACCTCCTTTTCCTATAGTGAATGTAGTGTACCAGTTTATAGATTTTAAGATAGACAGCATCTCGTGAGGGTCATAGCCACTGGCAAAAAACAACCCTACCAAAGCTCCGGCGCTGGCACCAGAAACAGCTTTTACTTTAAAGCCTTTCTCTAAAAGAGCCTGTAAAACTCCAATATGAGCTGCGCCTCTAGCTACACCCCCAGATAAACAAACACCTATATCATTTTCTGCAAAAGCACTATGCATAACACCTCTAAACTGTCTTCTTTGTTGTAACCTTCTTTTGTCTTGGCTTTTATTGAAATGTTTGATTTTGATATACCTAAAAGTTTAGAAAGGCTCTCGAGCAATCTATCTCTTATAGTAGATATATTTGGCTTATCTGCTATAATATTGCAGTCCAAATTAACTATGCTATAGTCCATATCATACATAATTTCCAACGCCTTGTTTAAAAAATCTACGCTATTCCTATTTTTATTTTCTTTGCTTTTATCTGGGAAAAGAGTCCCTATATCTGTCTGAGCTAAAGCTCCCAATATTGCATCTGTGATAGCGTGCAAAAGAGCATCTCCGTCCGAATGGCCTTTGAGACCGTATCCAACATCAAATTCTTCACCGCCAAGGTATAATTTTCTTCCATCTTCAAAATAATGAGCATCCTGACCTATGCCTATTCTATACATGTAAAAATTATAACACTTGTTAAAAATTTATTAAAAGCCAAGTCTCAAAGGATTTATAGGTTTAAAAGATGCCTGCTCAGTACCTATATTTTGGGCTTTCCTATAAGGATGTGTGGCCAAATATCTTTTGTCGTAGTGAGATAGGGTAACTACCGCATACTTATACAAAAGCTTATACAATTCCCTAGCTTTTGAAATAGGAAGTTCTACGCAGCCAGCAGATTGTGGATAACCGTACCTTCTTCTTGGAAAACCGTGTAGAGCCTCACCACGATAAAAATAATTTACCCAAGGCACATCTGGATCGTTGTAAGTTTTATTTGTACCTGGAAAAGTTCCCTTCATAGCAGTTTTTCTAAATCTAAGATAAACCATATAAGTACCAGAATTTGTAGTACCCATAACACCGGTGTTTGCTAAACTCTCAAACACATACCTACCATTTTCCCATACATAAACCTTTTGAGGTATATGCTGATCTACATAAACCCACACAAAAGGCTTCTTAGCTTTAAAACCAGATTTATAAGCCTTATGCAAAATAACACTAGCTAACATCGTATTGTTAGGGTTAAACCTTACACCGTAATCTCTTATAAATCTTAAAATGGCGCTTTTATAAAGTATGCTTCTTTTGCTAGTAATACTTAAGGCTACAAGTTTTGGCGGTACAGTTTTAGCATCCCACTCTAACACGACTCTATAACCATCTTTATAATCTTTGTAATTCTTCACCTTAAAGGGTAAATATCCCATTTTATAAAGGTAATCTATGTCTTTTATAAGGAATTTATCCTTTATAAACACAGTGTTTTCAAAGTGAATAGGTGGTACAGGCTTTTTTCCTTTTTCTATGTTTTTTATAGCATTTGAAGGATTGTTATAGCTCACTTTCGGCATCGGAGAATAAGAAGCTGGGACAACTTTTATATTTACTTTATATATTTCAGGTTTTAGCTCCTCATAGGCTTGTATAGGAATAGACCTAAACAAAGCCATACCATGTGGTAGGCTTGCGGATCGTGGTGGCAGACTTGTAAACCGTGGCAGACTTGTAAACCGTGGCAGACTTGTGGGGCGTGGCAGACTTGTAGCAATAGAAAATGTATAACATAACAGCAAGGGTAAAAGTAACCTACTCCCTATATTATCCATACTTTAAATATAAAAATTCATTATAAAAAACCTATAAAACAAGCTTCAAAACAAACTCTTGGCGAATAAAAAATGCTTCTTAAAGTAGGGTTGATTTATGGGCTCTATAACCACCTTCCCGTAAGCAGAAGAAGCATCTATCATAAGGCCATGACCTATATATATACCTACATGACCAGGATGGTGTTTTCTGTATGTTTTAAAAAATAGTAGATCACCGGGTTTTAAGTTTATAGCAAGCTTTCCCATGTGAGCTTGTTCTGAAGCGGTTCTTGGAAGTTTTATACCTAATTTATCAAAAACCTTCATTGTAAAACCGGAACAATCCATACCATATCTAGAAGTACCACCAAATCTGTAAGGAGTACCCAAATATTGCTTAGCTATGGCGATAAGCCTCTTTACTAGCTTCTTATCAAATTTATCTGACACTATCTTCTTAGGTATAGGGGATTCACCTACGCTATACCTTACAAGCTCTGAAATAGTTTGTGGTTTTTTAAGTTCTACCTTCGACTTTTGAATAATGTTAAGTATTGGATCTTTGTAAATATCCTGCCCGTACTTATGGTAATTTATTATTTGTCTTATAGGGCTTACAAACTCGCTTCCATAAGCGACATTAAATGCCATAACCAAACCAGCTAAAAACACCCCTAAATATTTTACCTTTTTCATAGTTTCTTCATTTTATTATATTGACTATGTATAGTTCAATGATATATATCATATTATATAAGGGCTTTCTCATACTATATTCTGATATAATATAGCTATGATATTTGTTTTTGGAGCCGGTAAATGGGGCAATGCACTTTCTTACGTTTTGAGTAAAAAAAATATACCCATAACTATTTACGATATAAACGAAAGAAACCTTTCTAAAGTGTCATCACAAAAGCACATCAAATCCACTACAGATATATCGGAAATTTCAAGACATAACCTAGTAATAATAGCAATACCCACCCAAAGCATAAAAGACATATTAGGTTATTGCAAAGAAAAGGACATAATAATAGCTTCCAAAGGCATAGACATATCCACCCACAAAGATGTCGTAGACCTAGCGCTAGAGCATGGTATAAAGAAAGAAAATTTATTTGTACTATCAGGTCCTTCTTTTGCAGAAGATGTTTTAAAAGACTTGCCGGTAGCGCTAACCCTTGGATATTTCAACAAAGAAAAAGCCCTAAACTTACAAAACCTTATATCATCACAACTTTTCAGGGTATATACGTCAAACGATATAAAAGGCATAGCCCTAGGTGGTGCTATAAAAAATGTAATGGCTATAGCATCTGGTATAGTAGAAGGTGCAGGTTTAGGAGAAAGCGCTCAAGCAGCCTTGGTAACTAGGGGATTAAAAGAGATGATAAAAATAGGAAAACTTATGGGTGCAAAAGAAAAAACCTTTTACGGACTTTCAGGGGTAGGGGATTTATTTTTAACAGCCAATTCTAACAAATCAAGAAACAAGCGTTTTGGGCTTTTAATAGGCAGAAAGAAAACCCCAAAAGAAGCGTTAGAAGAGATAAAAGAAGTGGTGGAAGGTTATTATACTACGAAAGCCTTATACGACATAGCCGTAGAAAGAAATTTAGACCTTCCTATTACAAAAGCTGTCTACAAAGTCCTTTATGAAAACATGTCTATTGAGGACAGCATGAATAGTCTTCTATCAAGGGAACTAAAAGAAGAGGATGATTAACAAGATAAAACTTGAAAACATAGATATATCGCTTTTAACATCAGTTAGCAAGGCTCTTTCTCAAAAGGATTTTGATAAGGCTTTGAAGGATATTTTAAAAATATTTTATTCTTTTTGGGGAGTAGAATACTCTTACATAGCTTTTTACGATAAAAGCACGAAAACTATAAAAATAAGAGAGGCTTTTGGATTTAATCAAAGTGTTAAAAAGATACTTTTTGAATCTGGAAAAGGTATAGTAGGCAACATATTTAAAAACAGCATACCTGTCGTCATAAAAGACCCAAAAAGCGATAAATCCTTTCTAAACAAAACAAAAATATTGGATAAAATAAAAGATGAAACCTTTGTAGGTGTTCCAATAAAATCTGAAGACGAAACCATAGGTGTATTTTGTCTTTTTAAGAGCTTAGACAAACATGAAGAGCTCACAAGGGTTGTGGATATAATGCTAATAGTAAGCGCTATGATAGGCATGTCTTACAAGCTTTTTGGGATTTTACAAGAGGAAAAAGCCTCTTGGGAAGAGCAAAGACAACTGTTGGCTCAGGAGTTCTCAGACACATTTAACATAGAAGGTTTTATAGGAAAATCAGAAACAGTCCATATGTTAAAAGACACTATACAAAAAATAGCGAGGACAGATAGCACAGTTTTGCTTTTAGGAGAAAGCGGAGTTGGAAAATCCCTCATAGCAAAAGCTATTCATACTTTAAGCGATAGAAAAGATAAGCCTTTTATCTCTATAAACTGTGCAGCTATACCAGAAACCCTTATAGAAGCTGAGTTGTTCGGGTATGAAAAAGGTGCTTTTACTGGAGCTACCCAGTCAAAAAAGGGGAAATTTGAACTAGCAAACGGTGGCACTATATTTTTAGATGAGATAGGTGAACTTCCCCTTCAATCCCAATCTAAGCTTTTAAAGGTTATTCAAGAAAAAGAGGTAGAAAAACTTGGAGCAGAAAAAAGTATATTTGTAAACGTAAGGGTAATAGCATCCACCAACAAAGATTTGGCTTCTATGGTGGCAAGAGGAGAATTTAGAGAGGATTTATATTACAGATTAAACGTAATACCTATAAGGGTACCAGCCCTAAGGGAAAGAAAAGAAGATATACCGCTTTTAGTGAAACATTTCTTAGACAAATTCAACAAAAACTACAAAAAAAACATAAATATAGAAAAAGAAGCTATGGAAGCTCTCATAAACTACCACTGGCCGGGAAATATAAGAGAGCTTGAAAACCTTATAGAGCGTCTTGTAGTAATCAACAACAAAGATATAACCAAAGAAGACGTGGTGCTTGCTACAAGAATAAACATAGAAAAGTCAAAAACAGACATTCCAAACCTAATAGAAAATACCGAAAAAGAAGCTATAATAAAAGCTTTAGAAAAATGTGGCTATGTAAAATCAAAAGCTGCAAAAATGCTTGGTTTTACCTTAAGACAGTTAGATTATAGAATACAAAAATACGATATACCGGTGAGAAAACTATAAATGAAGCTTTTAAAAGATTATAGAGTATTGTTT
>JAGDWZ010000063.1 GCA_023269915.1 Hydrogenobaculum sp.
GATTCAACCCACTAAATATAGATACCTTAGAAAATCTTGATACACCTGTAAGAAAGACAAGCTTTAGGTAGGGGTCAGAGGGCTTTAGTATCTCAAAAAACTTTTTTAGTATCTCTCTATTTTGCTTCGCCTTCTCTACATCTTCTATTACATCAAGTATGGGCTTATCGTATTCATCTATAAGCACCACCACTTTTTCGTTGTATTTTTCGTATAGCTTCTGAATGAGCTCTTGAAATTTTAAAGGTATAAGTTTTTTGCTTAGTTCTATCTGATGCTTTTTAGCTATATCTTCTAAAAACGAATTAATAGATTCTTTAAGATTTTCTACCGTATCAGGATAAGCTTGGCTTAAATCAAGCCTTATCACCGGATACCTTTTCCCCCAATCCCAATTCTCATATAGATACAACCCTTTAAAAAGCTCCTTGTTGCCAGAAAACGCCTCTTTCAAGGTATCAAGAAAAAGAGATTTACCAAACCTTCTTGGACGAGATAGAAAATAGTACCCGCCCTCTTCTAATTTTTTAACAAACATCGTTTTATCTACATAATAGTAGTTACCGTTTCTTATTTTCTCAAAGGTTTGTATACCTATTGGTAGAAGCTTCATAATATGATTATAGCATGGGTAAAATCTTATATATTTATCATATCAAAAGTTCTTATTCTACTTAGATGTCCGCATGCGGCGGCAAGCTCTAAGCCTTTACTCCATCTTATCGTGCAAGATATATCATTTTTTAAAAGCTCTTGTTGAAATTTATATATATCCGACTCGTTCGGTCTTTCAAATGGCAGTATAGGGCTTTCGTTGTAAGGGATTAGATTTACTTTTATCTTGTGTTTTAAGTTTTTAAGAAGATTTACAAGATTTTTTGCATCTTTTAAAGAGCTGTTTACATCTTTTATAAGCACATACTCGATGGTAATGCGCCTTCTTGGTTCTAAGGGATATGTTTTTAAAAGCTCAAACACATCCTTTAAAGAACCAACTACGTTTGGCATAAGACTTTTTCTTGTTTCATCTGAAGAGGCGTTTAAAGAAATAGCTAAGTTTAGCTTGTTTAAAAGATTATCTTCTTTCAGCCTTTTTAAATAATTTGTATAGGCGCTTGTAGATATTGTAATGTGTCTTTTTGAGAGGTCAAACTCCTTTAAAAATATCAAAGTAGCTTTTTTAAGATTATCAAAATTGGCAAGGGGCTCTCCCATACCCATAAAAACGATATTTCTTATGAAAACGTTCTTGAAAATAGATATGTAAAAATATTGGTCTACTATCTCGGCAAAGCTTAAATTCCTTAAAAGCCCACCTATGGTACTAACACAAAACTTGCATCCCACAGCACAGCCTATCTGCGTTGATATGCAAAGAGTGTAATGGTCTTTCTCATTTATTAAAACGCTTTCTACAAAATGACCGTCTTTTGTTCTAAAAACAAACTTCGTGGAATCTCTTCCCTCTATGAAAGAATCCAACTCTAATACATGAAAGTCTATGCTTAGCTCTTCTCTTAAAGTTTTTGGCAAATCTGTCATGAGGTTTATGTCCGTTATTTTTTTCTTAAAAGCCCAATTTTTTATCTGAGATATTCTAAATTTCTCCACATTTAGCTTGTTTTGAAGCTCAAAGTAATCTTCCAGTAAGTTTATCATTGTAAAATGTTTTCTATTAGTTTATGGGATAGCTTATTAGTGTTTGCTATGAAATCGTCTTTGATAAGCGTTTCTTTATCTATGTTCTCTTGTTTTAAATCTTCTTCGTAAGCTTCAATCCATTCTTTTATCATATCTTTTGTCAATTCTATGTGAAATTGAATACCTATGGCATTTTCATAAACAAAAGCTTGATTTTGATATTTATCGGAGCTATATATCCTAAGAGCACCTTTTGGTAAATCAAACGTATCTTGATGCCACTGAAAAGCGTAAAACTTATCTGGAAAACCTTTAAAAAATGGATGGTCGCTTTCCTTTTTCAGTTCGTACCATCCTATCTCTTTGCCGTTTTGACCTTTGTAGACTTTTTCCCCTAAAACATGAGCAAGCATTTGGGCCCCAAGACATATCCCTATGATTGGTTTTTTAGCTTTTAAAAAATGCTCTATTATCCTAAACTCTCTGCTAAGAAAAGGATATTGATTTTCTTCGTAAACACCCATATAACCACCAAGCACAAAAAGCATGTCAAAGTTTTCTTGCGGTAAGCTTTCAGCTTGGTCTACATATTTTATGTCTATACCTTTTGATGATAGTATGTCGTTAAAAACACCGGCATGCTCTATCTGAACATGCCTTAGGATAAGAGCTTTCATTAAAGCATACCTGGTGGTTTTCCTTTAGATATAATAAGCCTTTCTACTGGTTTGTCTTCCTTTAGGTGACTTTCAATGATTTCGTTTACATCCTCTTTTCTTACGTTGCCGTACCATATGCCTTCTGGATATACAACCACAGTTGGTCCCATACCACAAGGGCCAAGACAACCTGTAGGAGTGATAGCTACTGTCATCATAAGTTGAGGGTCTTGTTGGAGAGCGTCTGCGAAAGCCGTGTAAACATCCCTACTTCCTTTTTCTGCACAAGAACCCATAGGATGTCCTGGTGGTCTTTGATTTACGCATACAAATACGTGTTTAAACATATTGCCTCCTTCAAAAGGTTTTTTACTAATTTATAACATTTCTAAGCTTTTTACATGATAAAAGCCCTAAAACTC
>JAGDWZ010000029.1:0-2267 GCA_023269915.1 Hydrogenobaculum sp.
CATCTTGAAGAAGTAGCCACAAGGGATCCGCTGACAGGATTTTATAATAAAGAAATGCTTGATTTGTTTTTGGAACAAGAAGTAAAAAAGTCAATCTCAAGAAAAATGCCAAATTCTTTTAGCTATATATTGATAGATATAGACAATTTTAAATATATAAATGATGCTTATGGTTATCAAATAGGTGATATGGTTATAAAAGAGTTGGCAAATATAATAAAATCTATTACGAGAGACCAAGATATACTGGCTAGGATAGGTGGCGACGAGTTTGGGATAATAGCCCAAGATACAAAAGTACACTCAGCAAAAGTTATTATGGAAAGGCTCAATGAAAAACTAAATTATCAACCTATAACAATAAACAATCAAAAGATATATATAAGTATTTCTGTTGGTATATCAACGTGTTTTGAAGAAAAAGACGATTTTTCCTGTTCTAAAGAAGAGGTAAAACTACTGGCGGAGGAAGCCCTAAGAGAAGCAAAAAGGACTGGCAAATCAAACGTAGTTATAGCTTCTTACAAAGAAAAAACCAAGCAATACATATCAAAATACGAGCTTATAAATAAAGCTATAAACGATAACTTGATAGAACCAGCTTTTCAACCAATCTTTGATTTGCAAACAGGTAATATATTTGGTTTTGAAGCTCTTTGTAGAATAAGGTTTAACAACAGCATAATATATCCAGATCAGTTTATAGAAGAGGCTGAAGATTTGGGGCTTATAAATAAGATAGATTTACTTACCATAAGAAAAGCCTGTGAAAGAATTTCAAGTATAAAGAATAAAAACAGTGTTAATTTTACGCTCTTTGTAAATATAAGTGCAAAAGCTTTTAAGGATAAAGCATTTTTTCAAGAGATAGTAAATATTGCAAAAACATACGATATGCAAAATAGACTTTACATAGAGATAACAGAAAGAGAATCTCTTTCTAGCTTGGAAAAATTTGAAGAAATAGAAGAATTTCTAAAGTATTACGGTATACATTTTGTGATAGATGATTTTGGCAGTGGTTATTCTTCGTTTTTGTATCTTAAGTTTATAAAAACCGAGATATTAAAAATAGACGGTGCTTTTGTTAAAAACCTAACAAAAAACGATAGAGATAAAGCTATAGTAAAAGGTATTCATACAACTGCAAAACATCTTAATACTAAAACTTTGGCAGAGTTTATAGAAGATGAAGAAACCCTTATAGAATTAAAAAATATAGGCATAGATTATGGACAAGGGTATTATCTTGGCAAACCATCTTTTGACTTGGAAAATTTCCTTCAATAATTTATAATATGTTGATATGAAGATAAAAGATTTTCTCAAAGAGAATAAAATAAGCATCGGTGATAACGTAAAGTTTTTGTTGGAAAAACTAGGCAAAGAGCATTTGCAAAACGAGATAGAATTAAAACTGGGCGAGCCAGCCAAGATGTCGAAATCAAAAGCCAATACGGTAGACCCAGCTATGGCTATAGAAAAATATGGCGCAGATACCATAAGGCTCTATATACTCTTTGCAGCCCCACCAGAACAAGACTTTGAATGGATAGAAACTTCTATAGAAGGTATACACAGGTTTTTGAAAAGAGTTTACAATTTTGTGATTTCAAACTTATCGATATTAAAAGCTCAATACAAAGAACAAACTAAAAACAAAGAGTTATATTATGAGATAAATAGATGTATCCAGAGGTACCGAAAGGATTTAGAAAAATATCAATTTAACACGATGATAGCATCTTTGATGGAGCTTTTCAACTATCTTAGCGATTTTAAGCCAAAAACAGACGAAGATAAATATACGTTGAAGCTAGGGGTTTTAACGCTTTTAAAGTTGCTATATCCAATGGCTCCACATCTTGCAAGTGAGCTTTTAGAAATGCTTGAATACACTGAAGGGATAATGTTGCCAGAGCTAGATGAAAGCGCACTGATAAGAGATAGTGTAGAAATTCCAGTGCAAATAAGCGGAAAAGTAAGAAGTGTTATAAGGATACCTTCTGGAGCAGATGAAAAAACGGCTTTAGAAGTTGCCATGCTAGATGAAAAAATTAAAAAATATGTTGATAATAAAGAGATAAAAAAAGTGATATTTGTAAAGGATAAGCTTCTTAACATAGTAGTATGAATGTAGGGCAAAAATTAAAGCACATAAGGGAATCTAAAGGCGTATCAAGAAGAGAACTAGCTAAGATGATGGGGAAGGATGAAGTATCTTTTGAGCAATACCTTTATAAATTGGAGTCAGGAAAAATACTAAA
>JAGDWZ010000029.1:2367-4482 GCA_023269915.1 Hydrogenobaculum sp.
GCTGGTAATCCGCTTTATGCAGAGGATTACATATATATAAACGATATGGTGCCATCAAAACATGTAAGCGCTATAAAAGTAAGAGGAGATTCAATGGAGCCGGTAATAAAAGATGGAGAGTATGTGGTTGTGGATACCGCCTCAAAAGATATAATAAATGGTAAGATATACGTTATATCAGATAAAGATGGTGGGCTTCTGATAAGAAGAATATACAAACTAAATAACGGTTTTTTAAAGCTTTTGCCAGAAAACGAACTCTATAAAAGCCAAACGGTAAAAGCTGAGGAAATAAGAATAATAGGTAAAGCCATAAAAGCGGTAAGCCCTTCAAGAAAGTTAACCTAAATATTTGTAAACTATTTTGCCTTTGTAAATGGTGTAAAAAACTTTAGAGGTAAGTATACTGTTTAAGAACGGTGAATTTGAAGACTTGGAAGGGTTTATCTTTTCGTCAAAAACCCATTCGTGGTTTGGATGCCATAAAACTATGTTTGCCAAAGCGCCTTCTTTTATTGTGTTGTCAAACCCAAGTATTTTAGCAGGATTTTTTGACATAAGTTTTATTAGGCTTTTGATATCTATAATACCATCTTTTACAAGGCTCATCATTATAGGTAAAGCTACTTGAAAACCAAGCATGCCAGCAGCACCTTTGATAGGATGTTTCTTTTCATGCGGTGCGTGAGGAGCGTGGTCTGTGGCTATACAATCTATAATACCTTCTTTTAAAGCGTTTATAAGGGCCTCTTGGGTTTTATAATCTCTTATAGGTGGGTTTACTTTAAGAAGCGTTTTTTTCTTAAAAGCCGCAAAACTATTTAAAGCAAGATGATTTGGATTTACCTCGCAGGTGATATTTGCACCTTTTTCTTTGAAAAATTTAATTATATCTATACTTAAAGCGGAAGAAATGTGTTGTATATGAAGTCTACCTCCAGTATGGTAAGAAAGTGTTGCATCTCTTGCTATCATCACCTCTTCTGCATAAGAAGGTCTAAATGGTAGCCCGTAAACGCTTGAAAACGCACCTTCATCAAAAGCTCCTTCTTTAACAAAAGCATCGTCTTCACAGTGGTTAGCTACAAAAGAGTCTACTAGAGTGCTCATTTCCAAGGCTTTTAACATAATGCTTTGTTCTTGTACGGGTGCCCCATCATCTGTAAAACATACTGCACCAGCTTTTTTAAGTTTATAAAAGTCTGTTAGCTCTTTGCCAGCTCTATTTTTTGTAACACAAGCGCTTACTTTTACATCACAAATTCCTATTTTTTCAGCTTTTAAAAGTATATAAGATATAACGCTTTCGTTGTCTATGGGGGGATTTGTGTTTGGCATGCAGACGATTGTAGTAAATCCTCCAAATACTGCCGCTTTTGTACCACTTTCAAGGTCTTCTTTATAATTAAACCCTGGGTCTCTTAAATGAGCGTGCAAATCTACAAAAGAAGAGCAAGCGATAAGGCCTTTAGCATCTATGGTATCGAAGCCATTTTCTTTTATATTTTCTGAGATTTTTTCTATTCTATCATCTTTTATAAGTATGTCAACTACTTTATCTATATTTAAGTCTGGTTCTATAAGCCTTGCGCTTTTTATCAAAATAGAATTCATCACAAATCATTATATCAAAAATTTTGGTTTATGATAAAATAAATACCAAGAGGAGGTAAAGATTATGCAATTTTTTATAGACACAGCAAACGTAGAAGAGATAAAGCAAGCTATAGATTGGGGTATACTAGATGGCGTTACCACAAATCCAACGTTGGCTGCTAAAACTGGAAGACCTTTCATGGATGTAGTAAAGGATATACTTAGCTTGGTAGATGGTCCGGTAAGTTTGGAGACTGTATCTTTGGATACAGAAGGCATGGTAAAAGAAGGAAGGTTTTTAGCAGAACTAGGAGACAACGTAGTGGTGAAAATTCCAATGACAAAAGAGGGTATGAAAGCGGTAAATATACTTGAAGAAGAGGGCATCCCTACAAACGTAACGCTTATCTTCAGTCCTATGCAGGCACTTATAGCAGCAAAAGCCGGAGCAAGCTACGTATCGCCTTTCATAGGAAGGTTAGACGATATATCTACCGATGGTATGAATCTTATAAGAGA
>JAGDWZ010000029.1:4582-7500 GCA_023269915.1 Hydrogenobaculum sp.
AAACATCCTCTAACGGATATAGGCATAGATAAGTTTTTAAAAGACTGGGAAAAGGTACCAAACAAGCCGTTTTGACCTTCAAAACTATAAACGTCTAATTTAGGGAGAGGAGGGCTAAAGGGGACGTAGGAGGTCTTTATGTTGTTAGTTGAAAAAACTTCGTTAAAAGTAAAACTACTGGGGTTAGGTTTAATAACTTTTGTATTGGGGATACTTTACGCATACAGTAGCTATGAAGCGAATTTAAGTTATATGGAACAGATGTCTAGCGAGATGAAGGCAATATCGTTATCAAAGCCTTTGTTTAAGCTTTATATGGATTTAGAATCTGCTAGAATATACAGTCGGTCGTTGGCTGGAGGGAATGCATCTGTAAAACCAGCTCTCGAAGAAGCTGTAGAAAATGTAGACAAGGATATGAAAAGGGCCAAAATAGAAAACGAAAAATACGGTAAAGATATCGGTGCTACAAAAGATTTTGAGCTTTTAGAAAAAACATGGGACAACATGAGAACTAAAACATTTTCTTATACCAAAAAAGAAGTTAAAGACAATTACAACAACATTGTTAAGATAGTATATAGAAGGTTGTTGTTAAGAGACTGTTTTGAGAATGGGGCTCTTATAGCAGATCCTGATATGGGGCGAATAAACCTTATTGTAGGATTATACATAGTGCAAGGACCAGCTATAGATTATCTTGGAAGGCTCTCTTCGAGGACATCACAGGTGCTTTATGACAACCAGTTAAAGCCTTCTGATATTACAATGCTTCAAACCATATCAAAGGATACAAATTTAAGACTCAACAATCTGAAAAATATATACTATAAAATAGCTTATAAATATAATCCAAACTACAAAAAAGTTTACGAAAATTTTCTTCCGTTTTACAATATAATGACAGATAAATTCTTACCCACTATTCAAGGGATAATAAACAATGGACCGTCTTCTGTTCCACTGCAAAATTTTTTATCTATATACCAACAAACACATAGTTTGGCCAAAAAAGAAGCAGATTCAATAGTGAATACGCTATATGATGATATAATATCAAATTACAAAGATGCAAAGTATTCGCTTATAAGAAGTATAGTGATATCAGTAGTTTTGATGTCTGTAAGCTTGTCTGTGTTTGTATATCTATGGATTATCATAAGGAAAGAACTTGATATACTCTTAAAAGCTTCAAAAAATTTGGAGAGTGGTAATCTTCAAACCTCTACGGACATAAATTTCAAAGATGAGATAGCGGAAGCTATAAAAACCATGCTTAGCGGTATATCAATGGTAAGTGAAGTTTTGAAAGATATAAAAAAGATTGTGGAGAACATGGCTAATCTTGATTTTAGCGAAGATGTAAAGGTTGAGGCAAAAGGAGATTTGAATACGATAAAAAATAGCATAAACAAAGCTATTGACTCTTTGAGGGCTTTGCTTAACAATCTAGCTGATATGGCCATAAGATTAGGCTCTAGCGTAGAGGAATTGTCAGCTACTACTGGTTCTATTGCTCAAGAAAACAAAAACCTTAACGAACAAATAAGCGCTATAGCATCTTCTGTGGAAGAAGTATCGGCTACTACTGGGTCTATAGCTTCTAGTATGATAAATACTAAAGAGGTTGTTAATAAGCTTTTTGATATAATAAAAGATGGTAGTGCAAAATTAGAGAAGACTGTTTACTCTGCTGAGCTTATGGAAAAAACTAGCCAAGAGATAAACGTTATTGTAGAAAATATACTATATATAACCGAACAAACAAATCTTTTGGCTTTAAATGCTGCTATAGAAGCGGCCCGTGCTGGTGAGGCTGGAAGAGGGTTTGCTGTGGTAGCAGAAGAAGTGAAGAAACTTGCCGAAAAAACAGGTACTTTTGCAAAAAATATATCAGACATGATAGCCAACATTACAAATGGAATAAAAAATACCGTAACATCTATAAAAGATATTCACAAATATTATAAAGAAATTGAACATATGTCCACTATAGTGCAAGAGTCTTCAGAATCTGTAACTACAGCTGTTGAAGAACAAAATGCTACTGTAAGCTCTTTGGCAAACAATATGATAAGTATACGAGAATTTTCTGAAAAACTATCTACTGCTACAGAAGAGCTTTTTGCGACATTTAATCAGTTGGCTAAAGTAGCGGAGGAGCTAAAGCAAGAGATGTCAAAATTTAAGTTCTAAGGATGGAAGATTTAGTTTCCATAAGAATGAGAGCGTCTTTTAAAAATATGCACGTATCAGGTGCTGAAAGAATATGTAAAAAAGAAGATATCTCTAAAGTTGTCAATGAATTTTTAAAAAGACCAAAGTTTTATGATTTTATAAGTATAAAAACAGAGCACATAGAAGATGTAGAATTTATCAAAATGCCTTCTATAAGAAGCTTTGATTTTGAGAGTGTGGAACACGCAAGAAGTTTTGCAAAAGCACTGCTTGAAAGTATAGGTATAAAAGGACACATAGGGGAAAACATTTTGCTAGAACTTTCTAGAGGAGCCGCTTTTGGTAAAAACATGAGAGGAGCTATGCTTATAGATATTGATACAGGTCAAAGATTAGAAGAGGATAAAGAAAAGGGTATAAGGACAATAAAAGTAGATTGGGAAGATAGAAATTTTGTAAAGGAGAAGTTGTTGTCTTTAGGTTATAAAATTACCGATAGGGCTTTGGATGCACTAGCTTTGGTTTCAAAGAATATACGATGTGGTGTGATTGCAGAAGTCTGTTGGAGTGACGATGCCGATTATACCACAGGCTATGTGGTTATAAACAAAACTTATCATCGTATAAACCCAATGAAGAATATGGGAGACCCATACGGTGGAAGAGCCTATTTTATAAAAGCCCAAAACTTGGAAAATATCATAGATTGTCTAAGGAATAAAGCATTTTTGGTGAGGCTA
>JAGDWZ010000029.1:7600-18263 GCA_023269915.1 Hydrogenobaculum sp.
AGTTAAAATAATAGTATGGAGCTTTTATATTACATATTGGTGGTACTTTTTATAATAGTGGCTTTGCTTTTGATAGTGTTGGTGCTTTTGCAAAAATCAAAAGGCGATATAGGGGCAGCTTTTGGAGGGGCCACTGCAAGGTCTATATTTGGGGTTGGCGGGGTGGACACCATACTCACTAAAGGTACTTACTGGTTTATTGCTATATTTATGGTGCTTGCAATTGCTATAGCTATAATTACCGACGTAAGAAATAACTCTTCTATAATGCAAAATGAATATATCAACTCTCATCAAACAAAGCCCTCTAAGCCTTAGGGATACGCTTATTGTATTGGAGCATATTAGTGGTTTTGATAAAAACTATATATTTTTACACCAGGATAGCTTAGAATTAGACAATGAGAGATTGAAAAAGTTTAACGATATAGTGTATAAAATTAAAGATGGCATGCCACTTCAATATGCCATTGGAAAATGGTGGTTTTTTGGACATGAGTTTTTTGTAGAGCCACCTGTTTTGATACCAAGACCAGAAACAGAGATTTTGGTAGAAAAAGCTATAGAAATTGTAAAAGATTGCCAAATAGGTTTTGAACCTTTTGTGGGAAGTGGAATTATAAGTATCTCGCTTTTAAAATATTATCCACATTTAAAGATAATAGCAACGGATATAAATAAAAAAGCTTGTGAACTAACGCTAAAAAACGCAAGACTTCATAAAGTGGAAGATAGGATTTTGGTGGTATGCTCTAATATAGCAGATGCCATCAAAATAGAAAAAGTAGATTTTTTGGTGGCAAACCCACCTTACATACCTACTAAAAGCCTTGAAACGCTTGATAAAAGTATATTAAAGTATGAAGATACAAGAGCTTTGGATGGTAAGGAAGATGGACTTTTTTTCTACAAGAAGTTAAAATCTTTTGATATAAAACCAATGATTATGGAGGTAGGACATGACCAAGAATATGCTATAAAAAGCATCTTTGGTGATGTTGAAATAATTTATGACTATTCTTATAAGCCAAGGGTGGCCATAGTAAGATGATTAAAAAACATGGCAATTTAGAAAACTTTTATTAATATATTCTTATTTGGCTTTTAAGGAGGTTAAAATGATTGAGCTTTTAGAGGACAAAGAGGTTTCTTTTTTATTAGAAAAAGCCCTAAATAAAGAAAGACTAACAGAAGAAGAAGCAGTTTATCTATATAAAAATGCACCTTTAAGCGCTTTGGGATATGTTGCCAACGAGCTAAACAAAGAAAAAAATGAAGTTAAGGCGTACTTTATAGTGAATAGGTATTTAAATCCTACAAATATATGTGTTTATAAATGTAAATTTTGTAGCTTTGGTGTTTCAAAATCTGATGAAAGAGCCTTTGAATTGAGTATAGATGAGGTTTTAAGAAAAATAGAATCCTCTTATAAAAACGGTATTACTGAAGTGCACATAGTAGGTGGATTGCCACCACATTGGGAACGAGAAGATTACGTAAATCTTATAAAAGTTGTAAAGCAAAATTTCCCAGACATTGTCATAAAAGCATACACAGCAGTAGAAATAGATCACATAGCAAAAATATCAAAGTCTACTTATGAAGATGTGTTGCTTGAGTTAAAAGAGGCGGGTCTTTCTTTGCTTCCTGGTGGTGGAGCAGAGATTTTTGCAGAGAGAGTAAGAAGCATTATAGCACCAAACAAAGCAAACGCTGAGGAATATCTTGAGATACATGAAACTGCGCATAGACTAGGTATACCTTCAAACGTCACGATGCTTTATGGGCATATAGAAACAATAGAAGAAAGAGTAGATCATATGAAAAGGATAAGGGATTTACAAGACAAAACAAGCGGATTTCAAGTGTTTATACCACTAGCTTACCATCCCAAAGGTACTGCTCTTGGTGGAGAGAGGACTTCTTCGGTGGATGATCTTAAGACTATAGCTATGTCAAGGATATTTTTAGATAACTTTGATAACATAAAAGCTTATTGGATAACGCTGGGAGAAAAGCTAGCCCAGGTAGCGTTGAATTTTGGAGCAAACGATATAGATGGTACTTTGGAGGAGGAGCTTGTGGTGCATGCGGCTGGTTCTACTGAAACCTACGGCAAAACTATAGAAAAGCTGGTGAACATAATAAAAGGTGCTTCTAAAATCCCGATACAAAGGGACTCTTTTTATAATATAATAAAAGTCTATAATTGATATGTGCGGCATAGTAGGATATGTAGGAGATTCTGAAGCTCTACCAATACTCTTGAGTTCTTTAGAGAGATTAGAGTATAGGGGATATGACTCTGCTGGTGTGGCACTTATCGAAAATGGTGAGATATTTGTCCAAAAAGAAGTAGGCAAAATAAGAGAGTTAGTGAAATCTCTATGGGGAAAATCCTCTAAAGCGCATTGCGGTATAGGTCATACCAGATGGGCAACACATGGTGTACCTTCTTTTGAAAATGCGCATCCTCATCTTGACCCTAGCAAATCTTTTGCAATAGTTCACAACGGTATTATAGAAAATTACAAAGAACTAAAGGAAGAGCTTATAAATCAAGGACACATATTTACATCTCAGACTGACACAGAGGTGATAGTACATCTTATATCAAAGTATTATGAAGGGGATTTGCTGGAAGCGGTTAGAAAAACCATAGAGCTTTTAAAGGGAGCTTTTGCTTTTGCCGTTATCACAAAATATGAACCAGACAGGATAATAGGTGTTAAACAAGGAAGTCCTCTTGTAATAGGTGTTGGTGAAAACGAGAATTTTTTAGCCTCTGATATACCGGCAATACTTCCTTATACAAAGCAGATAATTGTTTTAGATGATAAGGAGATAGTAGATATTACAAAATCTAGTATAAGTATATACGATTTTGACGGTATGATAAAAACAAAGCACAGTATGTTTGTGCCGTGGGATATAGTGTCTGCTGAAAAATCTGGATATAAACATTTTATGCTAAAAGAGATATATGAGCAGCCAAGGGTAATATCTGATACCGTAAGGGGGTTTTTATCAGAGGGCATAAGCTTTCCTTTTGATATAAAAGCTATAAACAGGATTGTGATGAGTGCTTGTGGTAGTTCCTACAACGCATCGTTGATAGGCAAGTATCTTATCGAAAGGTACGCAAAGATTCCCGTGGAAGTGGGATATGCCTCTGAACAAAGGTACGAAGATATACCAATTGATGAAAATACGCTATTTATAGCTATATCTCAGTCTGGTGAAACGGCAGATACAAGGTTTGCTGCTCAATACGCCAAAGATAACGGTGCTAAGCTTTTGTCTATAGTAAATGTTGTTGGAAGTTCATTAGATAGAGAAAGTGATTACACTTTATATACGCATGCAGGACCAGAGATAGGGGTTGCTGCTACTAAGACTTTTACCGCTCAGATAGCCGTTTTGTATGGATTGGCAGCTTTTATGGGTTACGAAAGAGGAAGTATGACTTACGAGGAGTATAGCAACAAAATAGATAAACTTGCCCATATACCGTCTAAGATAGAGGATTTTTTACAGAATACTGATTTAAATGGAGGAGTATACAGCGAATTATCAAGTGCAAAAAATGCCATATACTTAGGAAGAGGTCTTTCTTTCCCAATAGCTTTAGAAGGAGCTTTGAAGCTAAAGGAAATATCTTATATACACGCTGAGGGTTATGCTGCTGGTGAGATGAAACATGGTCCCATAGCTTTGATAGATGAAAATATGCCAGTTGTATTTATAGCGCCGAAAGACAAGCTTTATGAAAAAGCAATATCAAATATAGAGGAAGTACTTGCCAGGAAAGCAAAGCTTATAGTGATAGGTAACGCTTCTGACCAGCATCTTAAAGATATATCAAAACATTTCATAGGGATACCAGATTTAGATGAAGAAGACCTTTACCCGATTCTTAGCGTGGTACCATTGCAGCTTATAGCTTATGAAGTGGCAAACAGGCTTGGTTTAGACGTTGACCAGCCAAGAAATCTTGCAAAAACCGTGACAGTCGAATAAGCTATGATATAATAAAACCTATGAAAAAATCTGATATTATTAAACAAATAGATAGACAGACAAATTATAGTCAAAAGGATATAAAGCTTGTAGTAGATTATTTCTTAGATGCGATAATGGAAGGACTTTTGCAGGATGAACGCATAGAGCTAAGGAAACTAGGTGTATTTATGCTGAAGAAAAAACCCTCTAGGATGGTGTTAAATCCAAGAACTGGTATACAAACCCTTGTATCAGAACATTATTTGCCTTATTTTAAAATGGGTAAATATATAAAAAAAGAGTTAAACAAAGATCAACATAATGCCAAAAAGATTTAAAACAAATGTCCTTATAATAGGCGGTGGTTTGGCTGGTTCTAGCGCTGCTCATGAGCTTGCCAGAAATGGAGTAGATGTGATTATAGTAGATTCAAGAAAAACAATAGGTATACCAGTGCAGTGTGCTGAGTTTATACCAAAACAGCTTATGCAAAAAAAATTTGAGGAATATTTTAAAGATTCCATTGTTCAAGAAATAAACAATATGATTACCATAGAACCAGATAATAAAAGAGTGTATTCTGATTCAAAAGGGTTTATGGTGGATAGGACAATATTTGATGCTAATATATTTAACAAGGCTATTGAGGTGGGGGCTAAAGCATTTTTAAAAACAATATTTTTGGGCTTTTATGATAAAAAAACAGCTATACTAAAAGCCAAAGACGATGTCTACTATATAGAATTTGATTATCTTGTAGGAGCAGATGGGCCAAGGTCTTTTGTAATGGAAAAGGCTTTTTCTAAAAAACATGAGTTAGCAGTATGTGCTCAGAAAAAATGTAGATTAAAAGAGCCTCTAAAAGATATAGTAATAGTTTTTAGAGAATATATAAAAGGAGGGTACGGATGGGTGTTTCCAAAGAAAGAATATGCCAACGTCGGCATAGGAATAGATGCGTATTTCAACGACAACCCTAAGGATGTGTTAGAGCTTTTTATAAAGGATATGATATCAATTGGACTTATAGAGGGTGAATGTAAAGATAGTTCTGGTGGTTTCTTACCCTTAGACGGAATAGATAAACTGGTTTCATCAAATATAGCTCTTTGTGGAGATGCTGGTGGTTTTTGTCATCCAATAACAGGAGGTGGTATACCTCAGGCAGTGGTATCTGGAAATATGCTAGCAAGGTATATTTTGGAAGAGGATTTGGCTTCTTTTGAAGAAGAAGCTAAAGAGATATATGGCATTACCAATGAAAAAGCCTATAAAAAAAGAAAAAAATATATGAAGGATTGGAATAATATAAAATATATATTACCATATATCTGGGTTGTTTATGAAGACTATTGGAAACATATTTAAAGGAGAGTTTTTATGAATGGAAATCCCATGGGACCTATTTTAGCACAACTAGTATTTATAGGTATAATATTTGTAATATTTTACTTTCTCATCATAAAACCTCAACAAACTCAAAGAAAAAAGCACCAAGAATTTCTATCAAATCTTAAAAAAGGTGATAAAGTTATTACGGCCTCTGGTATATGGGGTGTGATAACAGATATTTCGGATGACACTGTTACATTAAAAGTCGATACAAATACCAAGATAAAGTTTACTAAAGAGACTGTAGTGGCATATCAACCTTCAAAAGAAGAGATTAAAGAGAAAGAAGATGAAAAATAGGGAAGAACTTCTTAAAAACCTAACTCCCAAAGAGATAGTAAATTATTTAGACCAGTATATAATAGGTCAGCAAGAAGCCAAAAAACAAGTAGCAATAGCCCTTAGAAACCGTTGGCGTAGACAAAAGCTTCCACCGCATATTAGAGATGAGGTATCTCCTAAGAATATCCTTATGATAGGACCTACGGGTGTAGGTAAGACAGAAATAGCAAGAAGGCTGGCAAATCTTATAAAGGCGCCGTTTTTAAAAGTAGAAGCCACCAAATATACGGAAGTAGGTTATGTAGGAAGAGATGTGGAATCTATGATAAGAGAACTCGTAAATATCTCTTATCAGCTTGTAAAAAAAGAAAGAACCGACGGCGTGAAAAATATTGCTAGAGAAGAAGCTGTAAGAAAAGTGGCTCAGAAAATATCTTCTTTGAAGAATGTAAGCATATCTGAGGCAATATACGGTGTTAAAACAGGTAAATACGATGAAGAGCTTATAGAAATAGAGATCCAGGAAAAACAGAGTATGCCAACCATAGAAGTGATGGGCTTGCAAGGCTTAGAAGATTTGGACAAACAAATTAGAAATTTACTCGGTGGTATTGGCGGCAGAAGAAAGAAGAAACTAAAGGTAAGGGATGCTCTAAACATATTAGAACAAGAAGCGGCAGAAGAGTTTATAGACAAAGAAGATTTAGAATCGGAAGCGGTATTTCTGGCTGAAAACTTTGGTATTGTGTTTATAGATGAAATAGACAAGATAGCTGTAAAACATGAAGGGGTTGGACATAGCGTATCAAGAGAAGGAGTTCAAAGAGATTTACTTCCTATAGTAGAAGGTACCACAGTAAACACAAAATATGGCCCAGTAAAAACAGATCACATACTTTTTATAGCGGCTGGGGCTTTTCATATGGCTAAACCGTCTGATTTGGTACCGGAGCTTCAAGGCAGATTTCCTATAAGGGTAGAGTTAAAAGCTCTTACAATGGAAGATTTTGAGCGTATACTAAGAGAGCCTCAAAACGCACTTACAAAGCAATACAAAGAGCTTCTTAAAACAGAAAACGTAGATATAGATTTTACAGATGAGGCTATAAAAGAAATAGCAAGAATAGCAGAGTATATAAACTCAAAAGATGAAAACATAGGAGCTAGAAGACTTTACACTATAATGGAAAAACTTGTAGAAGATATTTCTTTCAATGCACCAGATATGGAAGGCCAACATATCATAATAGACGATAAGTTTGTGTTATCAAAATTAGAAGACCTAGCCAAAGATCCAGAAATATCAAAGTATATCCTATGACATTTACACAAGATATTTTAAACTTACAGGAAGACCCTGTTTTTTTAATAAACAAAAAAAACATTGTAACTTTTGCAAATGAATCAGCTATACAAAATGGTTTTGTGTTGCCAAAATATAAAGATAAGTCTTATTATGAGGTGTTAAGACCTTTTGAACTGATATCTAGTATTGGGCTTTTAGAAGAAGGCAAAGCAATAAAAATTACCTATAAAGAAAGAACGTATAGCTTATACAAAAAAACCTTAAAAGATGCGGATGTATTTTTTATGAGAGATATTACAAATTATGAACTTTATCAAAAATCTAAGCGAGAATTTATAGCTAACGCCTCTCATGAGTTGAAAACACCTCTTAGTGTTATAAAAAGCGTATTGGACATAGCCATAGAAAAAGAAAAAGACGAAGCGATGCTAAAGTTTTTAAAAAAAGCTAAAAATGCCTCAGAATCCATGGAAGAGTTGATAAACGATATGCTTACTCTATCTTTTGTGGAATCCATGGAAGATAATATAAAACTTGAAGATTATGTGGATGTTAAAATTTTGATACAAGAAATGCTGGATATGTTTGCACATTCTATAGCAAGTAAAGGATTATCGGTGTATTTAGAAATAGAACCTATCGAAGTAAAAACCAACAAAAAGCTTTTTAGTATAATACTTAAAAATCTAATAGATAATGCAATTAAGTATAACAAACAAAACGGATATATAAAGATAATTGTAAAAAAAGAAGACAAACTTAGAATTACAATAGAGGACTCAGGTATAGGTATAGCAAAAGAACATCTTCCTTTCATTTTTGAAAGATTTTACAGTGTATCAAAAGATAGAGCTTATAAAAGCACGGGTCTTGGACTTGCCATAGTAAAGCATGCATCTAAGCTACTAAAAATAAATATAGACGTATTATCTACTTTAGGCGTTGGCACAACATTTATACTTACTTTTTTAGAATCCTAACGCTTGCTTTAAAGCTTTCAATGTTATCTGAAGTTCTGCTGGCTTGCTTTTAGTGCCATACTCTCCGACTGCTTCTACCTTAAATACTGTAAAACCTTTTGGAAGCTTATCTACAAATACATTTGAATGTATTGGTTTTTTTGTTAAAAGCTTATCGTTTTTATAAACAAGATAGCCTATAGTGTAGCCATTATCCTCATTTGGTTCCCAGTATATATAAATTTTGCCGTTGTATATCATAAAATTTAGATTTTTTGGCGTTTGAGGTATCGGCGGTGTTTGCTTTTTAAAACATACTTCTGTAGGTGATGACTCTATTCCGTCTTCGATGCCTGTTATAGCATAGCAAAAAGAAGAAAAATCTGGCGGTAATATAGCGTTGTTGCCTGTGGTTATGCTTTCTTGAAATGGATTAAAAGGTTTATCTATAGGATGTTTGTATAGTCTATAACGCTTAAAACCTTTTAGTATTATATGTATCCTAAATTTTCTATAAGCTTTTACTATAAGCGGCCTTTTCTCTATAGCCGGTGGTACGCAGTATAAAGAAGAGGATTCCTTGCCTTTTATTTCAAAGCAAGCTGAAGATTTGTCTTTTTTTAAAAAAATACCGTTTTCATAAGTAAAGCCTTTGACTTTTAACTTTTCATTTCCAACAGGTTTTATGTATATGTATTCTCCAATCCGTTTTACCAATACCTGAGGTGGTGCTGGTGGTTTTGGTGGGGCTTTTATACCACAGGCACTAAGGGAAAAAGCCATAGCGATACTTAGCATGATATCTCTACGGATAGCTCACCTCCAGCTAGAAAACTTATACATACTCCTTGATTTATAACATCAAAATCTTTTTCAGATTGAGATACCGTTTTGATAGGGTATACTTTTAGATTTAGGCTTTTAGAAAATTTTAGTTCTATCTTACCTATCTCAAAAGCTTCAAACTTTATGTGATTGGTATCTATTTCATACGCTTCAATGTTTAAACTATGAATACCTAAGTTTATATCTACTGGTGTTGTATCTTCTAAGTTGTACTCTAAAATAAACTTATCGTCTTGAAGTTTTATAATCTTTTTGTTTTTAGCTTTTTGAAAAGCGATTTTATCTTCTTTTGTATCTACCAATTCCCACGATATATCATCGTAACTGAAAAATCTTGTTTTTTCATCGTAAGCGATCATGTCTTTGTATTTTGATATATCTTTTTTGAGTTCGTGTATAGTTTTGACTTCTTCTTTTTCCTGATGTTTGTTTATAAAATGGTAAAATTCTTTATACCTTGATAGACAAACGTTCAAATTTCCTATACCTTTTTTAGAAATCTCCTTTACAATGCCATCTTCTGATACCACGATTATAAAACCTTTATTTTTTAATTTTACCTCAAGCTTACCATCAAAATCTATGTCTTCTTTAATAAGTTCATAGTAGCTATTATCAAAATCAGCTTTTATTATGTTGTTCCAAATCTCTCTTCGTAAATGAGGGAAGTATATACCACCAAATATGCCGTGCCAATAAGCATCGTTGCATTGGGCTTTTAAAATGCTATCTTTGTTGGAGCTTTTTTTAGATACCTCTAGCATTCTTTTGTGCATGTAGTTTGATTCGCGATATTTTGTGAAAAAATTCTTCCAAATACCACCTTTTATAAACTTTTCAAAATCCTTGCAATGTTCTTTTGCCTTTTCGTAATCTATTGCATCCTCATAGTTTAAAGCCCATTGTCCCATCTCTTCATAGGAAATAGATGCTGGATAAACAAGTTTTTTAGAAGAGACTTCTAATGCTTCAGATATTGTTTTGGTATCTATATTTTCTTTTTTTAAAAGCTCATAAAAGCGTTCTAACCATTTTTCTTCATAGACGGTTTTATATGTGTATGGCCATATACCAAACTTTTCTCCGTCATCTATTATTATAGAAGTTTTTTGGCTTTTAATAAAATCTATAACACTTTGTGGTTCGGCAAATGGTATTTTGTATCTAAGCCTTTTGTCTATGGGTACTAGGTTTACTTTTTTGCCCTCATCTTCTGTAAAATAAAACCCTTCCTCAAAAGGATAGCCAGCTGATACGATGTGGTAATCATCTATTATTATATATTCCATAGAAAGTTCTATGATGGTTTGTAAAACCGAAGTATCCCATATTCGCTCTGTAAGCCATATGCCTCTTGGTTTTTTGCCAAAAACCTCTTGGCAAAAGTGATTTAGCTTTTCTATTTGAAGAATTCTATCTTCTTTTGAGATAGAAGCAAGTATTGGTTCGTAATAACCTCCTCCTATTATCTCAAGCTGATTTCTTTGCACCATATCGTTAAGCTTTTTTATAAAATCTTTTTTATTTTTTAAAAACCACTCTAACAAGATACCGCTAAAATGAGCCGAGAATTTAAAATCCTCATGCTCATAAAAAAAATCAATAAAAGGCTTATAAGCTTTAATGTAAGCTTCTTCAAAAACATAATCAAAGTTTCCAATGGGCTGATGGCAATGAATTCCAAATACAAGCATACTCATCCCCCTACATAAGCTGAAAAATTATATCTAATGCTATCATATTACATATTATATCTTACAAATGCCTATGTAACATATTGAACGTACATGAGTATATATCATACATAATTAATATTGAGATTGCATATTATCATCATTTAATTTTAAGTGCATAGGAGATTATTTATGAGTAAAGT
>JAGDWZ010000029.1:18363-24813 GCA_023269915.1 Hydrogenobaculum sp.
TGCATATTATCATCATTTAATTTTAAGTGCATAGGAGATTATTTATGAGTAAAGTGTTTGGTCAGTTTAGTTTTTATCCGGAAATAGAGGCAAAGTTTTCCAATAGAATAGGAGCGGAAGATAGATTTGCCGTCGTATGTAAGCGATTATACTATAGGAAAGGACAACAGTGGAATAGGAACATTTACGATAGGACCAAAGGTTTTTGCTTTTGAGAAAATGCGATTTCCAAGAAGGCAAAGCTTATCTAGTTACCTTTGAAACAGAATTTAGCTATTCACCAATACCAAGCAGTATAGCTTCTACTGGTAACAGTTTAGCAGAACAGATAGAGTATGGGCGCTATCTTATCCATATTTTTCTACAGGGGAGTTTGGTTATACTGAAAAATTGTCAAACAAAGCTACAAATGGATATTTTGTAAATATATCGTTGGGCAGAAACATAACACCTTCTTTAGCTGTTCAGTTGGAAGCCGAAGTTGACAATCAATATTTATACAACAACAAACATGCTTTGGAGGGTTTTATTATGCCACAAGCAGAGTACCACATATCCTCTGGATGGATGTTTGGTATAGGAGAGCAAGCCAGCCTTCAAGAATATAGCTCAAAGACAGAGTATTCCACTTGGGTTATGGTAGAAAAAGAATTCTAAATAAGATTGCTATATAATATTTGTATGACTAACAAAGAAGCTTTTGAATTGGCAAAAAGGTATATGCCAGGCGGTGTTTCTTCGCCGGTGAGAGCCTTCAAATCTGTAGGAGCCGAGCCTATAGTCGTAAACAGAGGTTTTGGAGCTTTTATAGAAGACATAGAAGGCAAGCACTATATAGACTATATGCTTTCTTTTGGTCCATTAATTTTAGGCCACAGAAACGAAATCGTAGTATCTAAGATAATGGAAGCCCTTGACAAAGGAAATTCTTTTGGTATTACAAACTTGTACGAGATAGAGTTATCGGAACTAATAGTAAAATCCTCAAAAGTAATAGACAAAGTAAGGTTTGTATCAAGTGGCACAGAAGCTGTGATGTCTGCCATAAGGCTTGCAAGGGGTATTACCAACAAGCCGTACATAATAAAGTTTGATGGATGCTATCATGGATTTAGCGATAGTGTGCTGGTAGGGGCTGGCTCTGGTGTGGCTACCCTTGGAATCCCTGGGACACCAGGTATACCAAAAGAGTTTGCATCTTTTACGATAGTATTAGATTACAACGACGAAGAGGCTTTAGAAGAGGCTTTTTCAAAATACAAAAACCAAATAGCGGCGGTTTTGGTAGAACCAGTGGCCGGAAACATGGGAGTGGTATTGCCAAAAGAATCTTGGTTAAACAAGCTAAGAACTATCACTAAAGAAAACGACGCTTTACTCATATTTGACGAGGTTATCACTGGTTTTAGGTTGGCTTTGGGTGGTGCAGCAGAGTACTTTGGTATAGAACCAGATATAGTGTGCTACGGTAAGATAATAGGCGGTGGTATGCCAATAGGAGCCTACGGGGCCAAAAACCATATCATGGAAAAAATAGCACCAGAAGGTCCTATATACCAAGCTGGTACTTTGTCTGGAAACCCTATATCTGTGGCTTCTGGTATTGCTGTATTAAAAACCCTTTCTTCTGATATATCCATTTATGATAGGTTGTCTGAGCTTAGAGCATACTTTACTTACAATATTAGCCAAATGTTATCAGATAAGGGTATAGCTCACAAGATAAATGAAATATCTTCCATGTTTACAATATTTTTTACGGATAAGGAAGTTATAGATTTTAAAAGTGCAAAAACCTCGGATACAAATATGTTTGGTAAGTTTTTTAGAAACGCTTTACAGGAAGGTGTTTTGATGCCACCATCCCAGTTTGAAGCTTGGTTTTTATCAACAGCCCATACAAAAGATATTATAGACAAAAGCTTAGAAAAGCTACAAAAAGCCATAGATTTACTATGAAAGATTTCATAATACCAGCCATAGATATAAAAAACGGCTCCGTGGTAAGGCTAAAAGAGGGAAAGTTTGAAGATATAAAAGTTTATAAAAAAGACCCTGTAGAGCAGTTTAAGCTTTTTGTAGAACTTGGTTTTAAGCGTATTCACATAGTAGATTTAGACGGGGCTCAGTCAGGCGTTCCTAAAAACCTAAAACTTTTAGAAAACATGTTAAAACAAAAAAATAAAGCCAAAGTAGAAATAGGTGGTGGTATTAGAAGTTTAGAGACGGCAAAGGTACTTTTTGATATAGGGGTAGATTACATAATAGTGGGTACAATGGCTGTAAAAAACAAAGAGGAGTTTTTAAAGCTTTTAGAAGCATATGAAAACAAAGTAATCTTAAGCGTGGATGCCAAAAGCGGTAAAGTGGCAATAGGTGGATGGGAAGAACAAAGCAGTCTAAGTCCTTGCGATATGGCAAAGCTTTACAACAATTATCCTATAGAGTCTTATCTTTACACAAATATAAATATAGACGGTATGTTAAGCGGTATAGACATAAACCTCTATAAAGAGTTTAAAAAATGTACCCAAAAGCCAATAATAGCCTCTGGTGGTGTAGCTTCCTTAGAAGACGTAATGAAGCTAAAGACTGTAGTAGACGGTGTAGTGGTGGGAAAGGCTATATACGAAAACAAAATAGATATATACTCTTTATAAAAGCGGTAAACGGGATTCGAACCCGCAACCTGCTGCTTGGGAAGCAGCCGCTCTACCATTGAGCTATTACCGCTTCATATAAGATTATACTACGCTAACAATTTAAAATCTATGAGCTTAAACTATTTTTCATAAAGATAATACTTACCATCAAACTCTATGCCTTTTGTTAAAAGCTTGTAATAAGGCATTTTTGAGGGTGGATTTTGTGATATTACAAAGTAATGCTTTGGAGTATACCTTGGCAAAGAATCTATGCATGTATTTAGATAGTAAACCATTGCCGATAAATGAGCATTATCATAATAAACTGGTAGTTTTTTAGATTTTAATATAGAAACGGCCTTCGGGACAAAGCGCTCTGATTCGTATCGATAAGCAACTATAAAAAGTACAAAAAGCAAAATGCTTGATAATATGAGATTAAACTTTACAAGCTTTTTTGAGGCATACATTGATATAAATATTGAGATAGGAACATAGACGCTTATTATATAATGATGAAGTTTGTTTTTAGATAGGGTGAAAAATAAAAGCACTACAAAAGACCATATAAGCATATCTGTGGCAGCTTTTGTTTTTTGGTTTAAATATTTTTTGAAAAAGCTGTAAAACCAAGGCACCCAAAGGATTAGGGCTATAAAAAGCACTACTATATAATAATAAAACGGATAAAGGTGAATATTTTTTTGCCCTGTGTAGACATCTATGTTGTTTCTTATAAAAAATTTGTATATATAATAAAATCCGTACTTATAAACCATATAAACATACCAACTCCAACCTATCGCTACATATAACAAAATACCTTTTATATCGATAAGCTTTTTTACAAATTTTATATCTCTTTTTAAAGATATTATTACCATCAAAACTACAGCGGTACCCACTGGGCCTTTGGTAAGGGTTGCAAAGCCCATAAATATATATCCAAGGGTTATTTTTTCTTTCAGGAAGAAGTATATTGACACTATCTCAAAAGCCGTAAGAAGCATTTCTGGGACATACGCTCTTGATTCTATCCAAAGATGGGTGATGCTAAAAAGTATTAAAGATGCGTAAAAAGGATTTTCTAATTTATATATATCTTTTGCTATTTTATAAGTAAAAATCCCTATTATAAAAGCACTTATACCAGAGACAGCCCTTGCAAGCCATACATGAACCCCAAATATCAGAAACAATAAATCGCTTACCCAGTATAGCATGGGTGGTTTTTCAAACCTAAAATGACAGTTAAACATAGGTGTTAAGAAATGTCCTGTTTGAAGCATGTAAGAAGCTGCGTATAAATTTCTACCTTCATCTGGAGACGTGATAGAAAGTATATTGTTACCAAGAAAGAAAAAATAGAAAGAAAGAAGCACGTATATTGCAAGCTCTTTTTTAGTCATTCATATTTATTTGTTTTGCTCTATCCAATCATCTAATCTTTTTGAAAACTCTAAATCTTTTTCTGATACTCCGCTAGTGCTGTGGGTAGTTAAAAATATTGTAATGCTTTTGCTGGCGGTGTGAAAAAGTATATCTGGATGATGGTCAAGCTCTTTTATAGTATTAGTGATAAATATTAAAAACTCTGTAATCTTGTCCCAATCATCTATAAAATATGTTTTTGCTATGCTTTTACCGCTTTTTATCCAACCGTTTTGAAGCTTTTCCATAAAAACATTATACATCATTTCAAAAAGCGGGTTGTATGATATAATATTAGTGATTGGTCAGTCATGAAATGGTTCTATGTAGGAATTGTGTCCCTTGGTGTATTTATGGTGGTGCTTGGTACCACTAGCGTCAACGTTGCAATGCCAAGAATGATAGCTCCCCTTCATACAGATTTGTTTGGTATAGAATGGGTTTCTATAAGCTATTTAATATCTACAGCCATCACTATGCTTGCTTTTAACACCATATCTGGGATACACGGTTTTAAAAAAGTATACATAGTAGGACTTATATTTTATACGCTAGGAAGTGTTTTGGCGGGGCAAGCTCATTCTTTGCTTGAGATGATAATATTTAGAAGCACTCAGGGAATAGGAGAAGGGCTTGTTATACCAGCTGGGCAAGCTATTATACAGATGAGTTTTTCAAAAGAAGAAAGAGGTAGGGCAATGGGTATATATGCCCTTGGTATGTCTTTTGCGCCGGGTCTTGGTCCCACCATAGGTGGATATCTTGTAGAGTATATATCGTGGCGCTCTATTTTTTATATAAATGTGCCTATATCTATTCTTCTTTTGGCTTTAGGGGTATCATTTTTACCATCTTATCATGTTAAAAGCCAAAAAACGATGTTTAATATATGGAGTTTCTTAGCGCTTTCTTTATTTAGCATATCGTCTATCATACTCCTATCCAAAGGCGAAAAGTGGGGATGGTTTTCCAACACAAAGTCCATATACTTTTTAACAATATCTGTTTTATCTTTCTTGGTATTCTTGCTTTTAGAAACAATATTTGATAATAAGTTGGTAGGTTTGGAAATCTTTAAAAACTTAGAATTTACGCTGGCGGTAAGCGTATTTGTACTGGTGCAAGGGCTAACATTTTTTCAAACTGTTTATACGATACCTATATATTTTGAAAGAGTAAGAGACCTTGGGACTTTTGAAACTGGGCTTCATATATTTCCATACGCCATAGGAATAGGTGTTTTCTCTTTGATAGGCGGAAAATTAGCAGACAAAATAAATCCAAGCATACTTATATTCTTCTCAGAAGCGATTTTGATGATAACACTTTTTTTCTTCTTGTCAAACATAGATTACTACACGCCAAGGTATAAGATTACACTTTATATGCTTCTTATTGGTTGTGGAATGGGGCTTTTCTTTGCACCAATTTTAAAAATAGCTTTTAACTCTGTAAAACAAGAGCTTATGGGATTATCCACAGCTATATACGGCTATATGAGGCTTATAGGAGCATCTTTAGGTACTTCTATAGCCACAAATATAATAACTTCTTACAGTGCAAAAAATTTTGACTATATAAACGATTCAAGAGCTTTTAACAGCATAGGTTTTAAGCTTTTTGAAGAAAAGTTTGATTCAAAGATATTGGCAAAAGCAGTTTTATATAAATTTCAAATGCTTTTATCAGAAGCTTACGGCATCACAGAGGTGTTTAGATTTTCTTTTTATGCGGTTTCTTTTTCTGTGGTTATCACTATAGTTTTATATTTTTATATAGAGAACAGGAAAAGCAAAATACCATAAAATATAATTTTTATCATTGATAAATAAATAAATTTGCGATAAGATAAGTAGATTATGGTGTGCTTTCGAAATCATCAAAAAAATCTTTAGAATTTCTTCTTATCAACCTCCAAGTAAAATCTATTTTTTTATCTTAATAATGCTTTAAAAATACATCGTTAAACTAATATTAGCTTAGAGCTAAAAGAGAGTAGTCTGTTTGTTGAAAATTTGAGGAGGTTTATCATGAAAATTTGCAAAACACTATTGGTATGGTCTATTCTTAGCGGAACTGCACTGGCTACAAACCTCCCTCCCTGGTTCCCCCAATTCTTAGGAGCAAAAGCAACCTTTGTAGGTCAGTACTCTACAAACTTTAACTCACCTTACTCTGGACCTATGACATTTGGTAACCCATATAAAAACAACGGTGGTGGTAGGTCAGAAGAAGTAACCCAATCTTATGGTATATACACCGGAGCACAGCTTACAAAAAATATACAAGCTTACCTTGATATCCAACTTTTTAAAGGAAACGGCATAGGAAACGGTCAAGGAATAGGTGGATATCCAAACTCCCTTTACATAAG
>JAGDWZ010000025.1:0-3382 GCA_023269915.1 Hydrogenobaculum sp.
TATCTTAAAAGCTAGAAAAGAAGGAAAATGGATGTATTATTCGTTAAACGAAGACAACGAAGTCCTAAGCGCACTGAAAGAATTTATAATGGAAGGGGTGGAGACAAAAGATTTAGAGCATATGTATTGCGAGGTAAAATCATGAATATAGCATTTATATGCGTTGGAAACTCTTGCAGAAGTCAGATGGCGGAGGCTTATGCAAAAAAGATACTGAAAAATCACAACATTTACTCGGCGGGTCTAAATCCCAAAGAACATATCCACCCTTTAGCAATAGAGGTAATGAAAGAAGACGACATTGATATATCAAGTCAATATCCAAAATCCTTAGAAGAGATTCCTCTTAATAGTTTAGATATTTATATAACTCTTTGCGATGAAGAAGCGTGTCCAAATATACCAAACGTAAAACATCTACATTGGGGTGTAAAAGACCCAGCCAAAACAAACGATATAAATGTTTTTAGAGAAGTAAGGGATACGATAAAAAAGAAAATAGAGGATTTTTCACGTGAAATCAAAGATTAAGCTTTTAATACTAGGTGTTTTCTTTAGCACGGCATCGTTTTCTCTTAGCTTAGACAAGGCAATAGAACTAAGCCTTAAAAACAACAACGCTATCCTAAAAGCCAAAAACAACATATATATCAAAAAAGAAGAGCACAAAAAAGCCATCGTCTCTAAACTTGGCGAAATAAACCTAAATGCAGATGTCTCTAAATACAACACCCCTAGGCTTTTGATACCTTTTGTACCAAAGCTACCTTTGTCTTCTAATTCTATTCCACCAAGCGCTTACAACATGACAACTTTGTCGGTATCTTATACAGTTCCTCTTTTTACAGGTTTCAAGCTTTTAAAAAATATAAAAATATCAGATTTGGCTACTACATTAGCTAATTATAGCTACCATCTTACAAAAAGAGAAATTGTATTTAACGTTTACTCCCTTTATATAAACGGTATTATTCTAAAGAAGGAGCTTTTAGCCCAAGAAAAGAGGTTAGAAGCTTTAGAAGAGCTATATAAAGATGTATCTCTTGGGGTTAAACTTGGAAAATTTGCTCCTGTAGACCTTATGAAAGTCCAATACGAACTTACCCTTACAAAATCTAATATAAAAATCATAAAAGACAACATAAATACAATAAAAGCCTCATTAAATACACTAACAGGACTTAAAGATATAAGTTGGCATTTTGAACCTATAAAATTTAAAAAAGAGCATTTTGAAAATCTACAAAAGCTTATAAATATAGCCATAAGAAACAGATACGAATTAAAGATTGCTAAAGACAACGAAAAGATAGCAAAAAATAAGCTTTTCATAGCAAAGTCTTCCTACTTGCCAAACATATACTTTAACTACACGTATTCAAAGATAATAGGCGGTGGAGCAGAGGAGCTTCAATGGAGTTATAACCTAATGGCTTCTATGCCTATATTTGACTTTGGCAAAAGATACTTTGATATACTGTCTGCCAACAAAGAATATCTAAATACAAAAAGAGATTACGATCAGACACTTCTTAACATAAGAAAAGAGGTGGTAGAAGCATATTCTAAGCTAAATTCTGCAAAAGCCAGTTTAGAGGCCTCTAAGAAAGCTCTCTCTTATGCAAAAGAGGTAATGAGAATAGAAGAACTAAAATACAAAACAGGAGTGGGTGATATGTACGATACACTTTTGGCCATTTCTAACTATTACAACACTTTGGCAAATGTATACAAAGATAAATATACCCTTTATCTTACACAAAAGTACATGGATTATGTTTTAGGAGAAAAGTTATGAAAGGGAAGGCTATTGGTATATTAATTGGTCTAATCATAATAGTTTTAGCTATTTACGCTTTTATAAGAAGAAAAGAATATATAGAAGCTGAAAAGGCAGCCAAAGCTTATCCGATAGTGCTAAGAAAAGCTACTACGAAAGAAGGGACTATATCAGATAAAGAGATATTTTTAGGGAAATTTGAACCAAAAAATGAAGCTACCATATCATCAAGAGTAAGCGCTTATATCTTATACGTGGCAAAAGAAGGAACAAAGGTGAAAAAGGGGGACTTGCTTGTAAAGTTAGATGATTCAAATATATTAGCTAATATAAATTCTTTAAGAAACAATCAGCAAGCTCTTTCTTTTCAGCAACAATCTCTTGGAAAAAACTTGGAAGCTCTTAGGGTAAAATATCAAAACCAAAGAAAAATCTTTGAAAGAGACAAGATACTTTACGAAAACAAGGCTATTTCCGAGGAAGCCTTTGAAAAATCTCAAGATTTGTACCAAGAAGCAAAAGCTCAGTATGAGTCTACTATAAAACAGATACAAGGTATCTCTAGCTCAATATCTGCTGTGGGAGATCAAGTCAAAAGCTTAGAAGATGATTTGAAATATACCACAATAGTTGCTCCTTTTGATGGTGTTGTATCAAAAAGATATTTAAAAGTAGGTAATTTAGCGCTACCAGGCAAACCTATACTTGATTTGGAAGGCACCAACGGTAAATATGAAGTCTATGTAGATGTCCCAGAAAGCTTTATAAAGTATATAAAAGTAGGAGATGAGGAAACCTTAGCATTAAACGGAAAAACCCAGAAAGCAACTGTTGAAACCATTATACCAAAAGCCCAAAACAATATGGTAACGATAAAGCTTTACACAAACTCAAATAATATAAATGCTATACCAGATATGTATATAAAAACATATTTAACAAAAGGTTCATGTAGCGGGACCCTTATACCAGAAGATGCGGTGAATCATACATCAAAAGGTTATTTTGCCCTTGAGATTGTAAACAACAGGGTGCATTGGGTTAAATTTACACCAGAAGCAAGAAATGATAAATACTTTTGCACAAAAGATATACCATCAAATGTAGAAGTTGGCTTAGCAAACAGATCAGAGATGCTATCTATTCAAGAAGGTGAATCTGTTGAGGTATACAAATGATAAATTACTACCTTAAAAAGCCCCACGTAATCTTTGCTGGGCTTATAATAGCTCTTTTCCTTGGCATAGTAGGTTATTTTTCTTTGCCAAGAGATCTTTTTCCTCCCTCTGATAGACCGCAAGTGGCAGTGGTCACAGTAGAACCTGGAGCATCTTCTAAATATGTAGCAGATCACGTAAGCTCTGTGATAGAAAGGGAGCTTTATACTATTGATGGTGTAAGAAGAGTTTACTCTGTATCTCAGGATGGGCTTTCTGTAGTAACAGCAGAGTTTCATTATGGCAAAAGCATAGGTCAAGCAGAAACTGATGTAGCAAACTCTATTACAAAAATTAAAAGTTTATTGCCATCGGATATAAAAGAACCCGCTATATACGAAATTACTTCTTATACTCCTCCCGTAGTAGTTTTAGGAGTTTGGCC
>JAGDWZ010000025.1:3482-23800 GCA_023269915.1 Hydrogenobaculum sp.
CTATATACGAAATTACTTCTTATACTCCTCCCGTAGTAGTTTTAGGAGTTTGGCCCAAAAAAGATATAAACCTTTCTCTTGCAGATGTAAGATATATAGCAGAAAACTATATAAAACCGTCTCTTTTAAGAACCGGCGTCGTATCAAACGTGGATGTTTTTGGCGGCTATCAAAAGGAAATAGACGTAGAAATAAATCCTATAAAATTAGCAGCTTACAACCTAACCCCTTCAGATGTTATAGATGCTATAAAGTTTGCCAATAAAGATGTGCCAATGGGAATAGTCCTAAACAAACGCTCCCAATATGTTTTTAAACTAAAAACAGAAGCAAAAACATTAGATCAAATCAAAAATATATACATAACTCCAAATGTGATGTTAAAAGACGTTGCCACCGTAAAATACGGCATAGAAGACCCAAGATCTATGTATAGAGCAAATGGACATCAAGCGATAGCTCTAGCCATAGAAAGACCTTATGGAGGAGCGGCGCTTACTACCATAAACGCAGTTTATAGGCTTTTACCAAGATTAAGAAACGAGTTTCCAGAGTTAAATATCCAAGTGGCAGATTCTCAAAAAAGACTCATAGAACTTTCCAATACAAATATGTTTGAGGCTTTAAGAGATGCCATAGTATTTACATCTTTGGTAATTTTTATATTCTTGGCAGATTTGAGGATGACTCTTATTTCAGCCATGTCAATACCCTTTGTCTATGCTGCTACTATAGGGGTAATGTGGATACTTGGAATAGAGTTTAATTTAGTAACTTTAACAGCTATTATACTAGCTCTTGGTATGCTTGTGGACGATGCTATAGTTATACTTGAAAACATAGAAAGGCATTACGTGGAACTTCATAAAAGCCCAATACAGGCAGCTTTGGATGGTACTAAAGAGGTTATGCTTGTGGTATTTGCTGGAACATTGTCTACTTCTGTAGTACTTTTACCACTTCTATTTGTGGGTAGTTATCCAGAGCGCATCTTTAGGCCTTTAGCCGGAACTCTTATAATAGCTGTTTTAGTATCTTACATAGTATCTATAACATTTATACCTATAGTTAGTATAAAATTTTTAAAATCGGAAACAAAAAAGCTCCCGTTTGAGGCTTTTATAAATAATGTTGTAGAAAAAATTTTAAACCCTTTGAAGAACTTTTACATAAGCTGGAACGCTCTTATGGTAAACAACAAAATAGCCATGAGAGTCTTTATGATTCTTGGAGTACTACTTTTCGTGATAAGCCTAAGAGATGTGATGCCCTTAGAGGGAAGAGATCTTATGCCACCGATGGATACAGGCATTGCTATAGCAAAAATAACATTTTATCCAAATACTTCTATATACAAAGTAGATAAAGAAACAGCTAAGATAGAAAAATTCATATATAGCTTAAAATCGAATAATATATACGTAACAAAGACAATATCAACGGCCATCGGTACAGAACCTGGGGTTTTTACAATAGGTGGTGGTACACCATACCAAGTATCAATGACTATACATTTTGTAAATCGTTTTAAAAGAACAAAAACTTTGTGGCAGTTAGAAGATGAGATTAGAAATTTCATACATACGTTACCAAATGTAGAATATGCAAACGTTTATGATTATGGGGCTACCGCTGTTTCTTCTATAACGGCAAATCTTGATGTTACACTTTTTAGCCCTTCTTTAAAAGCCTTAAACGAAGCTGGTAATGAGATTATGAAAGTGCTTGCCCATACAAAAGGCTTAACATCCTACTCAAGATCTTGGGATATGAATGCCATAGAGTACGATTTCAAAATAGATAAGCAAAAGTGCGCTTTTTATCATACTACTCCTTTTAACGTAGCATCTCAAGTAGCGCAAGGATTAAGCGGTGTCGTATCCTCTGTTTTTACTATACCAAATCAAACTGGTTATCTTATAAGGGTAATAGCCTATAATCACGATAGAGATAAAATTGATAAGTTTAAAACATATCCTATAAAAACACCTGATGGTTTTATACCATTGGAGGCGTTTGGACATTTTGTCGTAAGTCATCAGCCTACACTTATTACAAGGCAGGCCATGGAATACACGTTGGACCTTTACGGCTATAGGTCCACATATCCAATCACCCATATAATGGATAGTTTTTATAGAGAGTTTAAAAAATTTCATATAAAATTACCACCAAACGTAAAAATGGAGCAAACCGGCGATGTATCAATGATGACGGATGCTATGGGAAGGATGGCAAAGGCTATAGGTATAGGTATAGTGCTTCTTTACCTTGTTTTGGTACCTGTATTTGGCTCGTGGCGTTCACCCCTTGCTATAATGCTTGCAATACCTCTTGGTGCAATAGGTGGGGCTTGGGCTTTGCTCATAATGGACAAACATGGCTCACTACCTGCTATTATGGGTTTTGTGCTTTTAGGAAGCATCATTGTTAAAAACTCAATACTTTTGATAGATTTTATTCAAGAAAGACAGAAAGATGGCATGAATCTAAAAGAAGCCATATCCGAAAGTATAAGACTAAGGACAAGGCCGGTTTTAATGACAGCTTTTGGAACCGCCGTTGGTATGATACCTATAGCTTTGGAATGGGCTATAGGGCTAGAAAGACTAGCTCCTCTTGCGGCTGTAGCTATAGGCGGGCTTCTAATAGGTACATTTTTAAGCTTAGTGTATGTGCCTACTTTTTACTATTTACTTTCCAAAAAGCCTAAAAACGATGAAAGGTAAATTTTATATACCAATAGTTTTATCTATTTTAATTTCTATATTAGCTTTTATAGAAGCTTTTGAAAAAGACATAAGATATCACACAATGCTTTATGTAAGTACAGTAAATTATTACGCTGGATATGTATTTTTGTTTGTCTATATAATACCTTTGATAATAATGTTGTTTAATATAAAAAGCCTAAAAGAAAATAAAGCTTATCCTATAACTATATTTTACAGTATAGTGGGTCTTATATTGAGTATTTTTATAAGCGTTAAAAAAGCTGGTGAGCTTATTGATTTTATCGTGAAATACCATCCTTACATATATATCTTACCAATGTTAATAATAGCCGTTAGTTTGAAGAAGCTAAATAAAAAGTTTTTCTTATTCACGCTTTTTATAACATTTATATATACAGCCATTTTAATAAAGTATTTAAAACTGCCTTATATTTACATAAACTTTTCGTCTTCATATACGAGATTTATCATCACTTATTTAATCCTTATGCTTTTGCAAATAATAACTTATAATAAGAGCAAATGGATAAAAGCGAGATAGTATCATACTTGTACTTTGTGGCAAAATATAGTCTTTCTATTTTTGCAATACTAAATCCTTTTGGTGCCTTACCAGTGCTTATAAGTCTTACGGCTGATTATTCAAAAGAAGATAAGGCCTACGTGGTTAGAAAATCTTCTATATACGCTGGCTTTATATTGATATTTTTTGTAGTATTTGGAGATATACTGTTTGAAATATTTGGTATAGGTATTGATGCTTTTCAAATAGGTGGTGGTATAATTCTTGCGTTTGTGTCTATGAATATGATTTTTGGACAACCACACAAAGAAAGGGCCTCCAGTCAGGACTTGACAGAAGTAGAGCAAAAAGAAAACATATCGATAGTACCATTAGCAATTCCTCTACTTTCTGGACCAGGAGCTATAAGCACTGTTATAACGATAGCATCATCAGCCCATACTTTTCTTTACCACGCACTCTTGGTTTTATCAATAGGAATTGCTTGTTTTGGAGTATTTTTGGTTTTTAAAAGCTCCGATAGAATCACAAGGCTGTTGGGAAGGATTGGTATAAATGTACTGTCAAGACTTATGGGGGTGCTTTTGATGGCTTTGGCAATGCAATTTGTGATAAAAGGTTTACTTTTAGCTTTTCCTGTTTTAAGAAAATGAATGAACATTCTATGTTATAATATTTGCTATGAAAAGGTTATCATCGTTAGAAAAGATTCAATACGCTAACATTTTATCTATAGTAATTTTTACCATATCGCTGGCGGTAGAAGTTTACCAATATGGGCTTTTCGATGTTGCTAGAATATTGAATATTTTCAACTTTTTAGCGGCATGGTTTATATTCATAAACATTAGGAAAATACAATCTTTTATAAAAGATACTGCCAGTGTATTGAAGCAAGCTTCCGATGGTGAACTTAAAAGTAGAATATCCATGCATGACGCAGGAGAATTAGAGCTACTAAGAGATAGTGTAAATAGCTTGTTGAATCAAATAGAAAAATTTATCATAGATTTAACTAATATAATAAAAGCTGCATCAAATAAAAACACCGATGTTAAAATAGATGAATCCATATTTAAAGGTAGTTTCTCAGATGTGGCAAAAGGTTTTAAAGAGCTTTTAAAACTTATAGAAGAAAACGAGAAGTTTATGGAAAGGGCAAAATTCTCTCAAGAACTTTCTAAGATAGGTGGCGGTATATCTTCTAACTTGATTCTCATAGAAAAAGATATAAAAGATATATTCAACAAATTAAACATTATAAGAGAGCAAAGCACTCAAACTTCTCAACTTTCAAAAGACGCCACAAAAGATGTAGAAGACGTAGTAAAAGATTTACAAAATATCTTGGAAGACATAAGAAATTCAAACGAGTCCATACAGATGCTTATCGCAAAAACAGAGAATATAACTAAGATATTAGCTACCATCAGAGAGATTGCAGATCAAACTAATATGCTATCTTTGAATGCAGCTATAGAAGCTGCTCGTGCTGGTGAGCAAGGGAGAGGTTTTGCAGTGGTGGCTGATGAGGTAAGAAAGCTATCCACAAAAACTCAGAAAGCCACAGATGATATTGCAAAAGTTATAACAGAGCTTCAAATTTACAACAAAGAGGCTAGTGCTCGCATAGACGAAATGGTTAAAAGCGCTTCTCTTTCCACAAAATCAATAGACAAACTAAAATACGTAATAGAAGAATTTGATAAATCTGCAGAGTATAATGCTAACCTTGTTATGTACCTATCTGATGCTGCTGGTATGCTTTCGAAGAAAATTAGCCATATTATATTTAAGCACCAAACGTTTACCTCTGTTTACATAAATAAACTTAACTATGAACCTAAAGACGAAAATAACTGTGAATGTGGCATATGGTACAACTCAGAAAATGCAAATAGATTTAGAAAGTATCCTGAGTTTGATGCTATTGGTGAGCTTCACAGAGAATTTCATCATTTGGTATTTAACATAGCAGATAAAATACGTGCTGGTGAAGATTTGTTTAATTACAAAGATACAATTCTAGATACACTTATTAAACTGGAAGATTTGAGTAAACAAATGTTTGAATATACTGATAGATTGATAGAGAACGAAGAAAAGGAAATGCTTATTGGTTGGCAAGTATAAGTATTACAGTGGCTTTTTAGATGAAAATGAATTATATTATTAATAGGTGTTGTTTATGCTAACGGACGAGCAGATAAACGAACTTAAGAATATGCTGATGGAACAAAAAAAAGCTATCATAGAAAGGCTAGAAAAGCAGATAGATGATGTAGAAGATGTAACTTTTTCTGGTGGAGATGAGTTAGATAGAGGTGGGCTTGAAGGTTCCAGGCTTTTAAGATATAGGACTACGGATAGAGAAACTAAGTTGCTCAAAAAAATTGAATACACTTTAGCAAAAATAGAAAATGGTACTTACGGATACTGTGAAATATGTGGAGCAGAAATACCCTACGAAAGGCTTAAAGCAAGGCCTGTTACAAGCATGTGTATAAAGTGTAAAGAGTTAGAAGAGGAGAATGAAGATGGATAACTGGATGTTTCCGCGTATCAAGAATTTACCGCCGTATGTATTTGCCGTTGTAAACGAGCTTAAAACAAATATGCGAAAAAATAACGAAGACGTTATAGACCTTGGGATGGGAAATCCAGATTTAGCGCCAAGTCAAGAAGTTATAGATAAACTTTGCGAAACCGCCAAAAAGCCTGATGTACACGGTTATTCAGCATCAAAAGGGATACCAGGTTTAAGGAGAGCTATAGCAAATTTTTATAAAAAAAGATACGACGTAGATTTGGATAAAGATAGAGAAGTTGTAATGACTATGGGAGCAAAGGAAGGATATTCTCATCTCATGCTTGCTATGTTGTCGCCCGGTGATAGCATAGTAGTTAGCAATCCAACATACCCGATTCATTATTATGCCCCTATTATAAGCGGTGGAAACGTTATAAGCATAAACATAGAAGAACCGGAATCAGAAGACTTTGAAAACAAATATCTTGAAAATCTATATAATCTAGTTAAAAATAGTTTAAAAAAGCCGGTAGCCATAGTGCTTAGCTTTCCTCACAACCCTACTACTGCTACCGTAAGCATTGAGTTTTTTAAAGAAGTGGTGGCTTTTGCAAAATCAAAAGATATTTGGCTTATACACGATTTTGCTTATGCTGACCTTGGCTTTGATGGATATAAACCGCCTTCTATACTTCAAGTAGAGGGAGCCAAAGATATTGCTGTAGAGCTTTACTCTATGTCAAAGGGCTTTTCTATGGCAGGTTGGCGCGTAGCTTTTATGGTAGGCAACGAAATACTTGTTAAAAATTTAGTTCATCTTAAAAGCTACTTAGATTATGGACTTTTTACACCTATACAGGTGGCGTCTATAAAAGCTTTAGACGGAGATTATTCGTTTGTTGAGAAAAATAGGGATATATACAAAAAAAGAAGAGATGTGCTAGTGAATGGCTTAAACGATATGGGATGGCGTGTAAAACCACCAAAAGCAGGTATGTTTGTATGGGCTAAAATACCATCTTCTATTAATATGAACTCTTTGGATTTCTCAATGTACTTGCTAAAAGAAGCAAAGGTGGCAGTGTCTCCAGGCGTGGGGTTTGGAGAAATGGGAGAAGGATATGTAAGGTTTGCGTTGGTAGAAAACGAAAAACGCATAAGACAAGCTCTTAAAAATATGAAAAAAGTTTTAGCAAGTCAACTAAAACTTAGTGCATAATATATGTATAAAGTCCAAATACCGCCTGCTGAGGCATGGACACATCATAACGGCGGGATACAAATACCTCAGCCCAAACCAGTCAAATTGGTTTTGGTATTAAAGGTAGGTTTATGCTGGTAAATCCTGTTAAAAACTTAAAAGAAGATGATGTAAAGATATTTTTGGTGGAAGGCACGTCTTTAAAGCTTTTAGAAGATACTTTAAAAGACTTTAAGAGCCTAAAACCAAAAGTAGAAAAGGTTATGGAAATAGAAAAATTCAAAGGCAAAAAAGGAGAGTCTATAAAATTAATAGATCCCTTGCTTTATATTTTTTCCTTGGGGGAATCTGAGAAAATCACAGAAGATGCTTATAGAGAAGTGGCTGCCAAGGTAAGTGCAAGGCTCAAAAAAGATAAGATAGGCAAAGCTGTAGTAATAGCGGATACAAAATACTCTAAAGCTATAACCGAAGGTCTAATGCTTGGCGTTTACGATTTTGACAAGTATAGAACCAAAGACAAAGAAGATAGGTTTGACGTAGAAGCTATAAACATATTGAACGGCAATCAAAAAGATATAAAGCTAGGTAGCATCACAGCCGATGCTCAAATATTTTCAAGAAACTTGGTAAACGAACCTGGCTGTGTTATAAACCCCATAACCCTCGCGAACATAGCAAAAGAAGAATGCGAAAAAGTGGGTTTAGAAGTGCATGTCTATGATGAGAAATGGATTCAAGAGCAAGGTATGAATGGTCTTTGGATGGTAGGCAAAGGCTCAGAAACTCCTCCTAGGTTTATACATATCATATACAAACCAAAGAAGAATAAGAAAAAATCTAAAAAAATAGCAATAGTTGGCAAGGGTCTTACTTTTGACAGTGGTGGTCTTAATATAAAAACTGGCGACTATATGAGGACTATGAAGCTCGATAAATCTGGAGCTTGCAACACTATAGCTATTATGAGGGCCATAGCAAAGTTAGAACCAGATGTTGAAGTGCATGGTTTTATAGGTGCTGCTGAGAACATGCCAGATGGCAAAGCTTATAGACCAGACGATATAATAGTTTTTAGAAATGGTAAAACCGCTGAGATAGACAACACGGATGCAGAAGGTAGGGTTACATTAGCAGATGTATTGTCTTACGCCTCAGAGCAAAACCCGGATGTAATAATAGATATGGCAACCCTTACCGGTGCTTGCGTGGTAGCTCTTGGTGAGTTCACAGCAGGACTTTTTGCAAACGATCAAACCCTTGCTGATACCTTACTAAATATATCTAAAATAACAGGCGAGAGGCTTTGGCAACTACCGTTAGACGATGAAAATTTAAGAGAAAAGATAAAGTCTCCAGTGGCTGACATCAAAAATACTGGAGGTAGATACGGCGGTGCTATAACAGCTGCTATGTTTTTACAAGAATTTATAGCAGATGGTATAAAATGGGCTCATCTTGATATCGCAGGACCGGCGTTTACGGAAAAAGAGTATAAATACTATTCAAAAGGTGGTACTGGATTTGGAGTAAGAACACTAATAGACTATATCCTAAACACAAAATGATAGTAATAGCGGGAAACGGCCCTGCGGCCGTAAGCGCCGTAGAGGCTATAAGAAGTGTAGATAAGGATGTGCCTATAAGAATATTTTCCTCTGAGCCGTTTCCAGCCTATGCTCCAAATTGCATGGAGAATGTTGTAAGAGAGGATATTTCAGAAGAAGCTCTTTTTTTCAAAGGTGGCTTTGAGTTTTATAAAAAACACAACGTTGAGTTTATAGCAAATACACCAATAGAAGAGATAGACCCTGTTGCTAAAATCATCAAAACAAAAAACGGAGATATTCATAGCTACGATAAATGTCTTGTGGCAATAGGTGCTTACTCTTTTATACCACCAATAGAAGGAGTTGACTTAGAAGGAGTATACAGCGCTAAAAGCTTGTCGGACGTATATAAGATAAAAAAATATTTAAAAACCAACGAGGTAAAAGATATAGTTATAGTAGGTGCTGGGCCCATAGGCGTAGAAGATGCTCAAACGCTTTTACACATGGGATATAAGGTGCACGTCGTAGAGATATTTGATAGAATACTTCCAAGAATGCTGGACCACCAAATGTCTTACATATACCAACAAGCTTTGGAGAAAGAAGGCATAAAATTTTATACAGGGCATCAGGTTATTGCTATCCAAGGAAAAGATGGAAAAGTAAAATCTGTATTGGTAAAAAAACTGTCAAACGACCATGGTTTTGAAATAAATGCCCAGATGGTGATTATGTCCGTAGGTGTAAGACCCATTATAAACGTAGTTAAAAATGTGGAAATACATAAAGAAAACGGAAAAATTGTGGGCGGTATACTAACCAACGAGCACCAAGAAACCTCTGCAAAAGATTTATACGCTGCTGGTGATATATGCTCTAGCATAGATATATGGGGCAATCACAGATGGATAGCTTTATTTCCTGCAGCTGTGCAAGAAGGTTATGTGGCAGGTTTTAACATGGCTGGTAAAAAGGTAATAAACACTGGAAGCGTTGATTACAACGCCGTTAAAACCAAGAAGGTTACCGCTGGTTCTGGTGGACTTTTTGAAGATGCTGATAAAGCTTTATCATTTGAAAAAGATGGAGTGTTTTTTAAAATTTTTATCAAAAACGATATGGTATATGGATATCAGTTTGTGGGTCATAAAAGCCCAATAAAGCTAAACCCTAAAAATAGATTTCTGACTCCAAAGCATACGAGCATGGGTGGTATTGGCCTGGAATCTTCTGGTGTTATAATGCACCATTTTATGAGAACCAAAAGACCCTTAACACAATTTGATATAGAATCTATAAAACTTGGCAATTTAAGAGCACTTTCAAATCCAGCTAAAGACATACCGCTTTGGGTATGACATGGAAAACATAAAAGCTATAAGGGGTTTTGACGACGTATTTTTTGAAGAAGCAAAGAAGTTTAGATTCATCACAAACACTTTTAGAGAGCTTTTTAGAATATACAACTTTGAAGAAATAATCCTTCCTATTGTAGAATACAAAGAGCTTTTTGATAGAAGCGTAGGAGAAATTACAGATATAGTTCAAAAAGAGATGTTTGTTTTTGAAGATAAGAGCAAAAGAGTATTGGCGCTTAGACCAGAAGGTACAGCGGGAGTAGTAAGGTCTGTGATAGAAAATGGTCTTCTTTACAAAAAACCTTTTCTAAAGCTTTTCTATGAAGGGCCAATGTTTAGATATGAAAGACCTCAATCTGGTAGAAAACGCCAATTTCACCAAATAGGTTGCGAAGTGCTTGGTTTAGAAGACCCAGCTTCAGATTTTGAAGTGATAAAGCTTTGTTTTGAGGCTTTTAAAATGCTAAATATAGATATAACCCTTGAGATAAATTCAATAGGTTGTCCAGTTTGTAGACCAAGCTATAGAGAAGCTCTCACGAGCTATCTTACAAATGTCGAAGGACTATGTAAAGATTGTGAAGAAAGACGGTTTAAAAATCCATTAAGAGTGCTTGATTGCAAAGTAGAAACCTGTAAAGACCTAACAAAAGAAGCTCCTGTAATGCTTGATTATCTATGTGAAGATTGCTCTAATCATTATAAAAGCTTAAAAACTTACTTAGATACATTTAATATACCTTACAAAGAAAACCCACGGCTTGTAAGAGGCTTAGATTATTATACAAAAACTGTGTTTGAATTTATAAAAGACGGTCTTACGCTCTTGGCTGGCGGTAGATACGATAACCTCATAGAAAGCTTAGGTGGCCCAAAAACACCAGCTATTGGTTTTGCTGCTGGTATTGAACGTCTAATGCTTTTTACAGAAGCTAAAAGCGAAGAACCTTTATACACTGTTGTATATATTGAAGATACAAAGTTAGAAGCTATCAAAGTTGCTAACGAACTAAGAAAAAATGGTAAAAGAGTAGAAATCATATTAAAAGGTTCAAATTTAAAGAAAAAGCTAGAAATAGCAGATAAAATTGGCGCTTCTTTTGCCATAATAATAGGACCAGATGAACTTAAAAAAGGTATTTATATATTGAAAAATATGTTTACAAAAGAGCAAAAGGAAATAAAAAATCTAGGTGATATATAAAAACTCAATGCATACTTACCTATCTTGTTGGATGTTTATCTGCAACATATATGAATTTGTCAATATGAAAACTATAGCAAAATTCGTTGAAATGAAGAGGCGCTAAAAGCTCTCATATCTGAAGGTATAGATTTTGTGCAAGGTTATTTATATAGGTAAACCTTCAAAAAAATTTATTATAATATTTATTATGAAAAGGATTAAAAGTTTACTTTTCATAATCTTTTTTATTATAAGCTTTTACAATAAAGATATATACGCCGAGTCCGCTATTCAAAAACATCAGTATAATTACTGTTTTGAACAAGCGGCAATGCGTTATGGAGTAAATGTGAAGCTTCTTTATGCCATAGCCAAAGTAGAGAGTGATTTTAACCCTTATGCTATAAATGTAAACGCAAATGGTAGAAGTATAAAAGAGTATTATCCAGAGAATAAGTATCAGGCTAAAATGGTATTGGATTATTTGCTTAGCCATGGATACAACTTCGATGTAGGAATAGCACAAATAAATATAGTAAACATAAAAAGATGGGGTTTAGATCCCTACAGTCTTTTAGACCCTTGCTACAACTTAGATGTATCTGCTAGGTTATTGAAAAACCTTATAGATAGATATGGGCTTAATTGGCAAGCTATCTGGCATTACAACGGTAGACCTTCCTATGCTTACAAAGTATACCACGCTTTAATTTGGCTTCAAAATCATGATATTTACGCTACTTCCTATCGAAATCCATAAAAATTTTAGAGGGTGTGGCACCCTTTTGCCCTAAATATTTACCTTTGTAAACTTTATGAGGTTTTTCATCTAGTTTGGCAAAGACAAGTTGGCATATTCTCATACCAGCATATAATTTTATAGGATATTTGTTGGCGTTGTAAAGCTCTAAGGTAATTTGACCTTCAAACCCAGCATCTACCCAACCAGCATTTTCTATGAAAAGCCCTAAGCGTCCTAAAGAACTTCTTCCTTCCACAAAAGCTGTTATAAACTCAGGCAATTTTATATATTCTATAGTAGATGCCAATAAAAATTCACCGGGATTTATTATGAAATATTCCTCAAAAACCTTTGTTTTTGCTTGTATAGGGCTTTTAATGTCTATAATGTTTAAATCGTCATAAAAAGCAATGGAGTTACCGAGCCTTAAATCTAAAGAAGAACACTGCAAAGAAGATTCTTCGAAAGGCTCTACTATTATTTGCGAAGTCCTTATATAATTTAAGATAGTTTTATCGCTTAGTATCAAGCTTTCTCCTTCTCAGTAGATGTTTTGGATGTAGATTTTTTTTGCTTAGTCTTGGGTTTCGTAATATCATCTTTGAATACAATCTTGAAAACATCGTCTAAGTGATCTACAAAATGAAATTGCATCTTATCTTTTACATAATCTGGTAAATCTTCCATAACCTCTACCTTGTTTTTAGAAGGAAGTATAACTTCATATATACCTGCCCTCTTTGCAGCAAGTATTTTTTCTTTTACCCCACCTATAGGCAACACCCTTCCTCTCAAAGTAACTTCACCCGTCATAGCTACATCTAGTCTCACTGGTTTTTCTGTAAACACTGACAATATACCTGTGGCTATGGCTATTCCTGCAGAAGGTCCATCTTTTGGTACGGCTCCCTCTGGAACGTGTATATGTATATCGTACTTTGAAAATAACGAACTATCTATGTTATATTGTTCTGCTTTTGACTTTATATAAGAAAGAGCAGCCTGAGCTGATTCTTTCATTACATCTCCTAAAGAACCTGTTAATATTAAAGCACCCTTTCCTTTTAGTTTGGTAACTTCTATATACATTATCTCGCCACCAACTTCTGTCCAAGCAAGGCCTGTAACTAAACCTATAGCCTGTTCAAGCTCTTCTTTTTCTCTTATGATACGAGGCACACCTAAAAGCTCTTTTATAGAAGCTTTATCTACTATAAAAGGGGGCTTTTGCCCTTTTAACTTTTTGACGGCTAGTTTCCTAAGTATTGAAGAGAGTTTTTGTTTTAGATTTCTTACACCGGCTTCTCTTGTATAGCTTCTTATAACTTCTAATATGGCCTCGTCTTCTATCTTTACCTCTGACTCTTTAAAACCATGGTCTTTTATGATAGTTGGAAGCAAATGATTTTTTGCTATATGAAGCTTTTCTTCCTCAGAATATCCTGAAAGATATAAAACCTCCATTCTATCTAAAAGTGGTTGAGGTATAGTGTCTACTCTATTGCCGGTAGCTACAAAAAGCACCTCTGAAAGGTCAAAAGGATGCCCTATGTAAAGATCTGTAAAATTTTTATTTTGCTCTGGGTCTAGCACCTCTAAAAGAGCTGCCGCTGGGTCTCCTTGAAAAGAGACAGAAAGCTTATCAATTTCATCTAACATAATAAGAGGATTTTTAACGCCGGCTTGCTTGATAGCTTGGATTATACGACCTGGCATAGCTCCTACGTATGTTCTTCTATGGCCTCTTATCTCAGCCTCGTCCCTTATACCACCTAGGGCTATTCTTACAAACTTTCTCCCTGTAGCCTTTGCTATAGATTGTCCCAAAGATGTCTTACCCACACCAGGCGGTCCGATAAAGCAAAGTATAGTAGCTTTAGAGCCTTTTCCTTTGGTTAATTTTCTAACGGACAGATATTCTATAATACGCTCTTTTATTTTTTCCAAGTCATAATGGTCTTTATCTAAAAGTCTTTGAGCTTTTTCTATATCAAAAATATCTTTTGTTTTTTTATTCCATGGTAATTCAAATATCCAATCAAGCCAAGTTCTTATAACAGTACCTTCAGCAGATTCTGGATACATTTTTGCCAATCTATTTATTTGTTTTTCTACATCAGCTTTTACAGCTTTTGGAGCCTTTAACTTTTTTAACTTTTCTAAATATTCTTTTACTTCGGCTTGTCTGTCATCACCTTCGCCGAGCTCTTCTTGTATAGCCTTCATTTGCTGTCTCAGATAATACTCTTTTTGCTCTTTTTCCATCTTTTCTCTAGCACTGTTTTTTATGCGATTTTGAAGTTCCAATATTCCCACTTCAGACAACAATAAATCGTGGACCTTTACCAACTTCTTTTTTAAATCTGTAATCTCAAGTATTCTCTGTGCGTCTTGGGCTTTTAAATCAAGTATAGAGGCTACAAGGTCTAAAAATTTATCAAGCTCTTCGGTTTCTCTTATAATGCTTATAAAATCTGGTATTATTTGCTTACCAAGGTTAACGGCTTTTTCTATTAAATCTTTTATAGAATTGACATACGCTTTTTCTTTTGGTGGTAAATCATCTATTTTTATTGTCTCTTCTTTTATAGGCATTACTTCAGCAACATATATATTGTTTATTTTTTCAAGTCTTTTTAGCTCTCCCTTTTCAATACCCTGAGCCAGTATTTTCAACCTGCCGTCTTCCAACGGCACAGCCCTTAATATTTTTACTATCGTACCAATTTTGTAAATATCGTCTATAGAACTTGGCTCTTCTTGTTCTCTATCTTTTTGAAGCCCGAAAAACATAAATTTGTTGTGTTTGAAAGCATCTTCTATAGCCCTAACAGAGAAAGGTCTTCCTACGAAAAGAGGAATAACCATTCCGGGAAATATCACTATGTCTCTTAAAGGCATGAAATTTAATTTCTCAATGTTTTGAATCTCTTGATCCATAATGCCTCCTTAAAATTAAGCTATGAGAGAATGCCAAATCTTTAAACCGTCTAAACCACCCAAAATATCCTCGGAAATACGTTCAGGATGCGGCATCATACCTACTACGTTGCCTGATTTGTTGCATATGCCTGCAATAGCGTTTAGAGAACCGTTTGGATTTTCCCCTTGATATCTAAACACTACTTGGTTGTTGGCTTCTATCTCTTCAAGTATATCTTGCGGCGCATAAAACCTACCGTCGTGGTGGGCTATGGGAAGCGTAATAACTTCTTTATCTTCTATTTTTCTCGTAAAAGCAGTAGAAATATTTTCTACAGATAAATTTACCCTTTTACATATGAATTTATCGTTTTCGTTTGGAAGAAGAGCCCCAGGCAAAAGCTTTAATTCTGTTAGTATCTGAAAACCGTTGCATATTCCAAGTACATATCTACCTTTAGAAGCAAAATTTACTATAGCTTCAGCCAAAGGTGTTTTGGACGCAAGAGCACCAGGCCTTAGATAATCTCCAAAAGAAAATCCACCAGGCAATATAACAGCATCAAATCTATCAAGGTCTTTGCTTGTATAATCTATTAGTTCAGCGTCTTCTTGAAGTATATCTTTCACTATATAGTAAGTGTCGTAATCACAGTTAGACCCTGGAAACACACAAATGCCTATTTTCATAACACTTCGTAATCTTCTATGAGAGGATTTATTATATAATCTTTTACCATTTTTTCAAGATTTTCTAAAGAGTCTGATTCTATCTCTATTACCTTTCCTATCCTAACATCTTTTACATCAAAACCAGCTTCATTCAATACATCTTTTAAGGCTCTTCCCTGAGGGTCTAATATGCCCTCTTTTGGCATTATAAGTACTTTTTTCTTCATGCTTTTATTATAATTCATTTTATTATTTTTTACAATAAAAGCCTAAAACTTGATAGCTTAGGCTATGCACCTTTGATAAGCTCTTTTTCTTTACATTTAGAGCAAACACCGCATTCTTTACCGTTTATAGGATTCATACAGCAAAAAGCCTTTTCAAAAAGCTCCTTTATAAAATATTTATCAAAAACATCCTTTTTGCTCATGCCAAGAAAAGGCGTCTCCACTCTATAATCACCGTACATAGAAAAAAGATTGTTTATCGCTTTTATGAAATATTCTGTGTTGTCTTTAAAAGCCACAAGACCCATTATACCTATGGCGATATTTTTTACATCCATAGAGTAGGCATATTTCAAAGCGCTTATCAAGAGATCCAAGTTTCTAAAAGGTATTTCTACGTCCTCATCTTCTATAAAATCCCTTTTGTTGAACTCTTCAGAAAAATCGTTAGATATGGTTGTTATCTTAAGGGGTGCGATATTTTTGTAACGATTTTCTATATAAGACAATATATCTTTTAAATGGTTTATTTCGTCATTTTCCCATTTAAATCCACTTTTTACATATAGAGGATATATAGCATAAGATTTATTTATATAATAATTTAGAAGCGATATACTATCAAAACCTGAGCTAACAAGAGCGATAACCTTCATAAAATAAAACCTTGCACCCGAGACGGCAGGCTTACCGTTGCTTCCTTCCGGACCTGGCGGGGTTCACCCTGTCCCGTTGCAAGGCTGAAATATATTATAGCATAAATAAATTTTTGATGATAAGATATTATCTTGATGAAAAAGCTAATATTTTCTTTCTTTGCATGTTTTAGCGTATTGATAGCCTATGGACAAAGCTTTTGTATAAAAGAAAAAGAAGGCACATTTGTAGATGACCCTTATATAAAAGATTATACGATAAAATCTGTAGAAGATGCCTTCATAGAAGCTCACAAATCAATAGATTGCAATGCTAAAAACCCTAAAAACGTCATTTTAAAAATTACCAATTTTACGTCAATGCCCATAGGATATTCCATATATCAAAGAGCTAACAACTACATACTAAACTTTAGTATAGAACTTGACATAGGTAAGAAAAAATACACGTATTCCCAAAGTTCATATTACGCATTACCTACCGGAGGAGAAGGAGATTTACCAAAAAGACAAGCCTTTGAAGATGCTATGGATAGAATAAAAGATAACATAGTATCAGATTTGCTAAAACAATGATAAAAGACCAATATTATATGAGGCTTGCTTTAGAAGAAGCCTATAAATATAAGGGTCAGACACATCCAAATCCAGCGGTAGGAGCTTTGATAGTAAAAGATGATAAAATCATATCAATAGGTGCTCATCAGAAAGCTGGTACTGACCATGCTGAAATTGTGGCGTTAAAAAATGCCAAAGAAAGCGTAAAAGATGCTACTATGTATGTAACGTTAGAACCTTGCTCATTTCACGGTAAAACACCGCCTTGCTGTCCTGCTATAATATCAAGCGGTATAAAAAGAGTTGTAATAGGCTCGGTAGACCCAAACCCAAAAGTATCTGGGAAAGGCATAGAGTGGCTAAAATCCTCTGGTATAGAAGTAGAAGTAGGTGTATTAAAAGAAGAATGCGATAAGTTAAACGAAGATTTTTTCATATATATAACCCAAAAAAGACCCTTTATAACACTAAAATGCGCCATGTCTTTGGATGGAAAGCTCGCTAAAGAAAACGGAGAAAGCAAATGGATTAGCTCTAAAAAGGCAAGAGAGATATCTCATATATATAGGAAATACTCAAGTGCAATATTAGTGGGTATAAACACCATTTTAAAAGACAATCCAGAACTTACCGTAAGACTTGATGGAAATACACATCAACCTTACACTATCGTGATAGACCCAAATTTAGATATCCCTTATAGTGCAAACATATTTAAAAAAGGATACGACAAAATTATATTGATAACCTCTGTAAATGCCAGCAACGAAAAGAAGAGTTATCTTGAATCTCTTGGTGTTAGGCTTTTAGAATTAGAAAGTTTTGATATAAAATCTATATTAAAAGCCCTATACGAGATAGATATAATGCATATATTTGTAGAAGGTGGGGCTTACACAATATCAAAGTTTTTAGAAGAAAATATGTGGGACAAAATGCTTATATTTAGAGGCTACAAGTTTATAGGAAAAGGTATAAGTCTTGATTTTGAAGGGGATTTTTCAAAGACCTACAAAGGAAATCTTCAGATGATAGATGACACTACAGATTTGTTGGAGATTTACAATGGATATATCACTTTTTGATTACGAGCTTCCTGAAAGACTAATCGCCAAATACCCGGTAAACCCAAGACATAGCGCTAAGCTCATGGTTTTGGACAGAAAAAATAGTACTATAACCCACTCAAGCTTTTGGCATATAGATGAGTTTTTAGAAGAAGGAGATTTGCTTGTTTTCAACGATACAAAAGTACTACCGGCAAGGCTTTTGGGAAAGAAAAAAGGAGTCGAGCATTCAAGCGTAGAAATACTTCTTTTAAGGCATTTAGAAAACCAAAGATGGGAAGCCCTTGTGGGTGGTAAAAACATCAAACCAGGACTTACGATATCTATTTCTGATGATTTCGAAGCTATAATAGAATCCCAAATAGAAAAATCAAAGTTTTTGGTGCTTTTAGAAGCTAAAAACCAGACTCAAATAGAAGCTATAAACAAATACGGAAAGATACCAATTCCACCATACTTAGAAAGAGACGAAGAGCCTATAGATAGAGAATTTTATCAAACGGTTTTCGCCAAAAAAGAGTTTTCAGTGGCAGCCCCCACAGCTTCTTTACACTTTTCCGAAGAGCTTTTAGAAAAGCTAAAGAAAAAAGTTAACATAGATTTTGTAACCCTTCATGTGTCCTACGGGACTTTCAAGCCAGTTACAGTAAAAAATATAGAAGAGCACAAAGTAGATGAAGAGTATATAGAAGTAGGAGAAGCCCTCATAAAAAAAATCCAAAAAACAAAAGAGATAGGTAAAAAAGTAATAGCAGTGGGCACCACCGTCACAAGAGCTTTAGAAACCGCTGTAGATAGACCATATTTTGGTTTTACAGATCTTTATATAAGACCAGGTTTTAAATTCAAAGTTTTAGATGGACTTATCACAAACTTTCATCTTCCAAAATCTTCCCTTCTTATTCTTGTTAGTGCTTTTTGTGAGATGAAAAATCCCAACGGTAGAGAGTTTATACTAAAAGCCTACAAAGAGGCTATAAAAAACGAATATAGATTTTACTCTTACGGAGATGGTATGCTTATACTTTAAAAACTAGGGCTTGTGGGAGATAAAAATACCCTTTTAGAATAGTAAGAAGTACATTCTATAAAGGAATAGCCAGACGGTGTATTATACCAGCTACCTGACCCGGTGTATACGTTACAAGATAGTATACCAAGTTCGTTTAATCTATTTGCAATACCTTGGGCATACTCCGTTGGTATGTAAGGAGTGGCTATAGCGTAAAAGCCCTGAGTAGCAGATTCGTTGCAGCTTGTACCAGTACCTTCGCATCCGTTTTGATAGTTATCATTCCATCCGTAATATTGCCATGTTTGGCCGCTATCTGCACTTGCTAACCAATGACCTACATAAGACATCAAAGCCGAACAAGAAGCTACACTATTTGAAGAAGCGGCGGTGTTCCAATCCTTGGCGTTTGCACAGGTAATATACGGATATGCGCCAAAATCCTGCGCATACTGAGTTATACCCTTTATAAAAAGATTAACTCTTTGGGATACATGTTCTTGATCAGCGTTTGCTTTTAGTGTCCTATATCCTATAAAAGCTGCTCCCAAGAAAATTACAAAAGCTGTTAAAACAAGTAGAAATTCTATAATGGAAAAGCCTTTCACAGGATTACAATATAATTGCCGGGAAAGACCCGGCAATAGTTTTTATCAGAAGTAGTTTACGCTGTTAGAACCAGATACGAGCACTGGTTGAGAAGTGCAAGTAATCATAGATGAACCGCTACTGTAAGAAATAGTTGCACAATTCAAACCATAGGCGTTAGCTTGGTTTAGTATAGATTGAACATAGGCGTTGTCTATAGGAGCTGTTGTGAATGTATAAAAGCCTTGTGTTGCTGATTGGTTAGACCCAACATTACCAGAAGCTGCTGATGATGAAGTACTATTACCAATATAACCAGTGTAAGTCCAAACGTCCGTTGTAGTAGGACCTACTGTTACAAAGCTGCCGATATACTGCTCTAAGGCTGAGCAAGAGGCTATATTGTTTGCTGATGCAGTACCTTGCATCCAATCGTTTGAACTTGCACATTTAACAAGAGGATAAGAGTTGTAAAAATCTTTTGCGTAGTTTTTAAGACCTGTAGCAAACAATTTAAATCTGTTGGCAATCTGCGTTTCGTTGCCATTTGCCTTTAATGTCCTATAGCCTATAAAGGCAGCCCCTAAGAAAATTACAAAGGCCGTTAAAACGAGCAAAAACTCGATGATTGAGAAACCACCCTGCTGGTTTCTTTTGGACTTTTCCATAAAGCACCTCCTAGAATAATATTATTATAAGCTTTTATAAGTTTTGTCAATGATTCTCTAATAAGATTTTCATTTTATAAGCCACATCTCTTATTTCCCATTGGGCTCCTTTTTCGATAC
>JAGDWZ010000023.1:0-8845 GCA_023269915.1 Hydrogenobaculum sp.
TTCATAATTTAATAGCTCTTTTACTTTTTGTATAAACTCTATATGTTCTTTTTTGCCTATAAGCTTCTTGTCTTTATGTGTTTCTAAAAGCTCCAATACGAAGATAGCTCCAAAGGTATCTATTTTATCAACATCTTTTATATCTATTGCGTGGTCTTTTATTATCTTAGATATATCTATCTTCCCCTCAAGTGTTTCTTTGGTTAAATCCATAATAGCCTTAATTTTAACAAAAACATCTTTTATAGTGTTATAATTAAGATTATGAAAAAGTTTTTATATGTATCATGTTTGATTAGTTTTTTGGCTTTTGGTGAAAATGTAGAGATTACCCAACAACCAGCCCAGTCAAACACACCACCTCAGACATCACCCAGCCAAACAACGCCCAGTCAAAGCCCCACTTCACAGCAAACCAACGCTTCGTCATCTCAATGCCCTACGGAGGATTCCATAAAGGGATACCTTGTCTCTCAAAATTTAGCTACTTATAAAATATTGGCTATAATACCTTCTAAAGCTGTGCCCGGCTATTGTGATGTTATATTAAAAAATACGGACAATAAAACATTTTTTATGAGGATAAGAAGCGATATGGCTTATGTGATAGCTGGAAACGTGATAAACGCAGCAACAAATGAGGTGCAAAAGCCAGATATGTCTAAATATACAAACCAGCAAAACTCTACACAGCCAGGTTCTCCATGATATCTTCTTTTATAGTGACGGGCTTTTTAGGTGCTGGCAAAACTACTTTCATGATCAATGCCGTAAGAGACTATTTTAAAGATAGAAAAGTAGCTATTATAGTAAACGAGATAGGCGATGTAGGGGTTGATGGTAAAATCCTTCAAAACGTTTATTCTAACGTGCTTGAACTTCCGGAAGGATGCATATGCTGTAGTTTGCAATCGGAGTTTGAAAAAGGAGTTTACGAGATTTTAGAAAAATACAATCCAGACTTTTTATTTGTGGAAACCTCTGGGGCTTCAAATCCTTTTCCGATAATGCTAAGCCTTCAAAATATAGGCTCTTTGCTAGAAGCTGTCATATGTCTAGTGGATGCGAAAAACTTCCGCAGTTATAAATCAAACGAAACTTTTCGTTATCAAATAGGTAGTTCAAATATAATAGTTATAAACAAAGCGGATTTGGTATCTCAAGAAGAGTTAAAATTAGTAGAAGAGGAGTTAAAAGCTATCAAAAAAGAATACAATTTAAAAGATTTTCTCACAAACGAAGAGTTTTTCAAAAATTTTAAAATATACGTAAGTTCTTACGGCAAGGTGGAAAGCGGCTTATTTGAACATACATATCCAATAAAAGATTTACCAAACTTACCAGAGCAGCTTGCAAATGTCAACCATCTAAAAGAGTCAAACATAGGAGAATATATAGTGTTTTTAGAAAAAGAGCTTTCATATGAGGATTTGGACAAAAGTCTAAAAAATTTACCTGCAAACGTATATAGAGTAAAAGGCATTGTAAAGCTAAAAGATTTTGATACTTATATGGTTTTAAATTATGTTTTCGGATATACCGAGCTAAGCCCCATAGAAAATTATAGCGGGAAGTCGTTTTTGGTGTTTATTGGTGAAAACATAAGAAAAGAAAACGTTTTTGCCTTATAATAAAAGTTATGGGTGTATTGTTTGATAAGAAAGATTTTTTACCCCTTTTAGGATATTCGTTTTCTTTGCTTGGTAGGATAAACAAGGAGCTAAGCTTAGCAGAAGATTTGAATGTTCTTAGAAATATAACGCTTCTTGGTATAAGCTTTGATAAAAAAGATGATAGTATTGTAAAAGCTTTGATAGATTCTACAAGAGCTTCCGATGCTTTCTTTGTATTTGATAGCTTGGTGGTGCTTTTACTTTTTGGCACAAACAAAGAAGGAGCTATACATATAATAAACGAGCTAAAGGAATTTTTTGGAGAAAATATGTCTTATGCTATTGTTACATCACCAGAGGATGGTAAAGATGCTTCTTCTCTTGTAGAGAATTTTAGAGGCATGCTAAAGTTAAAGCTTTCGCTAGATATTTACAATCTATAAGACTTTTTATATTTAATTGTTTCAAATATCATACTTGATAGACCTATACCCATTACCGTTATGATAACCAAGAAAAATCCTATGTCAAGGTTGTGAAGGTTGTGTATTTTTATCGGTGTTTTTATGCTAAACTCTAACCATTCTGGTTTTAAAAGCCCCAAAACTCCTACTATAAAAAAGAGTATTCCACCAAAAAAAAGTGTTCTTGCAGCAGTAAGTCTTGCTATGCGCCTTGATACTTCGGGTGGTAAATTTAAAGATTTTCCAAGAAGCCCAAACAGAGTACCCATTATCACTTGCACTGTGGTGGTGCCAAGCCCAAACATAAATCCAGGAAGCCATCCGGTATAAGCGTTTGGCATAGATGGAGCCAATACTGTGTATATTATGATTGCAAAAGCCCCAAAACCCCACCCTGCTATAAATCCATGCAACATCGCCATTTTTATAGTTATAACCTCGTGGGTGTCATCTATGGTATGTCCAAGGAGTGCTTCTTTGTGATGGGACGTGTCTATTTTGCCAAAGTGTATGTGGAAAATATCTTTGTATTTGAATACGTAGAATCCACCAAAAGTCATAGCCAAGCCCACCAACACGTATATAATGTATTCTAATGCGGGTATTTTTAAAAAGTTTACTAAAGAAAAGTAAGCTAACTCGCTTGCTATAGCCCTTTGCAATGTAAAAGCTAAAGAAAACGATAAACCCACTAAAAACCCTTTTTTGGCAGAATAGCTACCTACAGAATAACTAAATGTTATAGGCCATGTATGTTCGTCTGGTGTAATACCGTGGATTATTCCAAGAAGATAAGCGGTAAGTAGCGTAAGATATACGTTGGAAGGGGTTGTCACATTGTATAGGTCTATCATCGGCAGTTGTAAATACTCATATAAACTCTTGCTATCGATTCATAAGAAAAATATATGAGTATTAATCCTATTAATTTATATACGGCTTGGTGCTTTAGTCTTGTAATATATTTTGATACAAAACCAAAGCTAAACATGGTAATCATTGTACCCATACCAAAGCTAAGCATGATAAGCATGCCTTGTATTGGGTTTTTAGAAAGAGCAGCCAAAAGCAAAAACCCATAGACTATGGGACATGGTAAAAGCCCGTTGAAAACCCCTATTAAAAACGGTGAAAAAATGCTTTTTGTATTTGATAAGATGTTTATTATATATATGATGCCTTCATATAGAGGATTTAGGAAACCTATACTTCCTATAGCCTTTCCAAAAATTAGTTTTATACCTAAAAAAGCCATCAATACACCTATAATTATAGAAAATATATCAGATATGTATTTTATATTGTTTACAAGGGCTCCAAACTTCATGCTACCAAAACTTACTAAAAATCCAAGAAACACATACGAAAGCACTCTACCTAAATTGTATAGGAAAAGATATAAGGCGTTTTTTATGTTGTTTTCATCGCTTAGCTTTGATACGCTGGCTGGAAATACACCACACATACCATAGCAGTGAATAAACGATAAAAATCCTGAAACAAATGTAAGTATATAGCTTGTCATATATCTTCCGCTTCTAACCTTTTTATAGCTGAAAGCGGTATTCTATAGGCTCCATTTAATTTCACTATGCGCTCTCCATCTTCTGTCCAAAACCTACCGCACTGTATCATGCGGTAGATGGTTTTTGTGCTACAACCTAGCAGTTCAGCCAACTCTTTTACAGTAAGGTACTTCTTTTTTATGTTCATCGCTTGACCTCCTATACTAACCACATAGTATTAGTATAACCAATAATGGTTAGGAGGTCAAGTTATGAAAATGTCGCTAAATCAATACCTTACTTCTTTGCTGTTTTTGCGCTCTTGGTGTTTCTCGCTACTTTTGTTTTCTTCTCGGCTGGGCTTTCTTCGGCGATGTCGGGAAGAACTTTTAGAAGTTTTGGCTTTATCTCTTCTATGTAATCTTTCATATTTCGTATACGGTAGTGGATGGAAGAAAAATCTGGTACTTCTATACCTTTGGGCACTATCTCTTTAGCCTTTTTTTCCAAATCTCTCAGCGACCAACCGTATTTTTCCCTCAGAGCTATCAAAAACAACACCAACCTATCATCATATTTCTTGGGTCTGCCAGGTCTTTTACTCTTTTTCGCCGATACATTCGGCAAATAATCCTCAAGCTTAGCCAAATGCTGCTCTAACTCTTTTTTTGTCATCATAACTATTATTATAACACATCTATTTTTTAAAAGCTAAAAATATTCCTTTTGGTATAAGAAACTTATCTATGGTAAACATGCCTTTAAACAAATCTGCATCACCACCGGTAATCACTACTTCCACGTTTTCTTCGTTTTTTATGGTTTCTATGGTACTAATTAGCTCCTTTAAAATGCCTAAGGCTATAGCTTCTTTTGTGTTGGAGGGTTTTTTCAGCGCCAACAACTCTGATATATTGTTAAACTCATCTTTTAAAGCTGGAAGATGGGGTATGCCAGCATGAAGTATCTCTTTTCTTTGGCTAAGTCCTGGGGTGATGTATCCATATTCTATCTTCATGCTTTTAACAACATCGTAAGTAATAGCGCTTCCCATACTCACTACAAGTATGCCACGCCCCACAAGTATGCCACGCCCTACAAGTATGCCACGCTCCACAAGTATGCCACGGTTTGCAAGTATGCCACTATTCTCAAGTGTATCAAGGTTATCGGGCATATCTTTTGAATAGAGCCAATAGGCGGCAAAAGAGTTGATAAGTCTATCTATACCATATCCTTCGTAAGGGCTTTTAAAGTTTGTGAGCTTTTCAAATAATGGTGTGTCTATTTTTTTAAGCTTTTTTATTATTATAAAATCTTCAAACTCTTTGTTGGTAGAGATGGTGTATATCTCTTCTTTGTAATTTTCTATATAATATTCTAAAATCTGTTTTTTTGCTGATATATCAAAAATAATATCTATGTCATCTATAGATTTTACTTCGTAGCATTTTATCCTAGTATTTCCAATGTCTAGTACTTTCAAGGTTCTAAGGAGTAGTTTGGAGCCTCTTTTGTTATTATTACGTCGTGAACATGAGATTCTCTATAGCCAGCCTGTGTTATTTTGATAAACCTCGTATTTTCTTGCAAAGCCTTTATATTTGGACTTCCCGTATATCCCATACCAGACTTAAGACCACCTACTAATTGATATAAGACGTCTATTACGCTGCCTTTATAGGGCACTCTTCCTTCTATGCCTTCTGGTACAAACTTCTCTAAGTTTTCTTGGGAGTATCTATCCGCTGATTTTCTTGACATCATAGCCCCTAAAGAGCCCATCCCTCTGTATACTTTGTAAGCTCTGCCTTGATAAAATATGTGTTCGCCCGGTGCTTCATCTGTGCCAGCCAATAGATTCCCAAGCATTACAGAGCTGGCCCCTGCTGCTATGGCTTTTACTATATCTCCAGAGTGTCTTATGCCACCATCTGCTATAATTGGTATATCGTATTTTTTGGCTACCTCATAGCAATGGGCTACTGCGCTTAGCTGTGGTACTCCAACGCCACTAACTATACGTGTGGTGCATATAGAACCAGGACCTATACCAACTTTTACTGCGTCAACACCAGCTTTTATTAGATCTTCTACGGCTTTTGGTGTTGCTACGTTACCACCTATAACCTGCAAATCAGGGTATTTGGTTTTTACTTGCTCTATGACTTCTAAAACCCTTTTAGAGTGTCCATGGGCTGTATCTACAGCTATCACATCAACCCCAGCATTTACTAAAAGCTCTAAACGGTGCATCGTATCAGGGCCAGTTCCTATGGCGGCGCCTACCATGAGCCTTCCATATTTATCTTTTACGGCCTCTGGATACTGGATACGCTTCATTATATCTTTTATGGTGATAAGACCTTTTACTCTACCCTCATCATCTACTATAGGAAGCTTTTCTATCTTGTGCTCTCTTAATATCTCTGTAGCGTCTTCTAAAGATATGCCTTCTTTGGCGGTAATGAGGTTTTTTGATGTCATAAACATAGAAACTGGCTTTGAAAGGTCGTGAGTTTTTATAAATCTTAAGTCTCTGTTTGTGAGTATGCCTATTAGTTTCTCATCGTCATCTACCACTGGAAGGCCCGATATTTTGTATTTGTCCATAAGCTTTTTAGCTTCTTTCACCGTATCTGTGCTTTTAATGGTGATAGGTTTTAATATCATGCCGCTTTCAGATTTTTTTACGAGTTCCACTTCTTTAGCTTGCTCTTCTGGAGTCATATTTCTGTGGATGATACCTATACCGCCTTTTCTTGCCATTGCTATAGCCATCTTATACTCTGTGACGGTATCCATGGCTGCGGATACTATCGGTATGTTTAGCTTTATCTTTTTTGTAAGATATGTAGATACATCAGCCTCGTAAGGCAAAAAATCTGCGTAAGCAGGTTCTAACAACACATCGTCAAACGAATAATACTCTCTAAGATTGTGTTCTAACATAATTTTATTATATACTAAATAGCTTTTAAGGGTAGAGGTTTTTAAAAGCCAAAAACCAAGAATTAGATTATATTAATAATATAGGAGGTTTTTATGTTTGGAGATTTGTTTGACAATCCTTTGAAGCTTGTGCTTATATTTGCAATAGTTTTGGTGCTTTTCGGAGCAAACAGATTGCCTGAAATGGGTAAAGGTTTGGGAGAAGGCATCAGAAACTTTAAAAAAGCCCTTTCAGGAGAAACTGAAGAAAAGAAAGAAGAGGAAAAACCCAAAGAAGCTAGTCAATAACAACTTATATAAACTAAAAATTTATTTTTTTATGATATAATATTTACGGAGGTGTTTATATGTTTCATATGCCAAATATTACTGAGCTTATAGTCATATTTTTTGTGGTGTTTCTTCTTTTTGGAGCAAATAAACTACCAGAAGCTGGCAAAGGTTTAGGAGAAGGTATCAGGAACTTTAAAAAAGCTCTTTCTGGAGAAGCTGAAGAAAAGATAGAAAAAGAGGTTGATGCGAAAGAGGTAAAGTAAGATGGGGGTAAATGATTTGAACAATATTATAAAACAACTTTTGGAAGAGATTAAAAATTTAGAAACAAAGGTAGAAGATATAAAGGCTCCCATAGAGGAGACCTCTAATCTATTGCCATCTGCCAGCGCTTCTTTGCAAGATGTTATAGAGTTTACCGAAAAAAGCACCCACAATATTATGGGCCTTTTAGATGCTATTGAGGCTAACTCTAAAAAGATAGATGAAGATGTGGATACTTTACTAAAATTTGGTCCTACCAAGACGATAAACACGATTTTAGAAGATATAAAAGCGTTAAATCAAGACAATCTTAACAAGCTTATAGAAATATACACGGCTATGTCTTTTCAAGATATTACGGCTCAGCAGATAAAGAAGGTTATCAAAGCCATAGAAGATACAAAAAGAAGGCTTCTTCAAATGGTGGTAAGCTCCATCGAGGCAAGCGGAAAAGATGAAACTACAAAAGAAAAGATTATTGGTAAAGCAACGGAGATTTTAACTGGAGAACGTATAAATCAAGACGATGTGGATGAGCTTTTAAAAGAATTTGGATTATGAAGGAGGTGCTTTTATGCCTTTGCCACCAAGAGATATAAGAATACTGGTAGTAGACGATATGTCCACGATGAGACGTGTTATCAAAAGCATATTAAACCAGCTCGGATATTCAAATATTGAAGAAGCCGAAAATGGTAAGGAGGCTTTGTCAAAACTAACTTCTTCTCATTTTGATTTTGTCCTTACAGATTGGAACATGCCAGAAATGGATGGTTTGGAGCTTACTAAGGCCATAAGGCAAGACCCAAATCTTAAGGATTTACCTATATTGATGGTGACAGCAGAAGCTAAAAAAGAAAATGTGCTTGAGGCTTTAAAAGCCGGTGTAAGCAACTATATAGTAAAGCCTTTTACGGCAGAGGTCTTGAAAGAGAAGATAGAGAAAATTTTTAAATAGGAGGGTTCTTATGAAGAGTATTTTCTGTAAAGATGTGATGCAAGAAAACGAAGAGCTAAAGAACAAGCTTGAAATGTTGGAAAGAGAAAAGCAAGAGCTTGCCAAAAGATACGAAGACGCTACTTACAAGCATCAAAGACTTGAGGAAGAACTAAAAGCTTTAAGACAAGAAAACCAAAGATATAAGGAAAAATTTGAAGCTATAGAAAGAGAAAAGAACAAGCTTGAAATGTTGGAAAGAGAAAAGCAAGAGCTTGCCTACAATTATCAAAGACTTGAGGAAGAACTAAAAGCTTTAAGACAAGAAAACCAAAGCTATAAGGAAAAATTTGAAGCTATAGAAAGAGAAAAAGATAATTTATCTTCAAAGCTTCAAAACCTACAAAAAGATTTAGAAACTTTTAAAGCAAAAGCTAAGCTTGGTTTTGATTTACTTGAAGCACTCCAATCTGAAGGTGTTTTTGTGGTGACGCCGGAGTTCAAACCGGGTAAAGAAGGCAACGAGCTTGTTTATATAAATAAAAGAGGTATTGAGATTTTAAAGAAAAATGGAGATGTAATAAATAAAACTTTTGGATACAATATAGATTGGTCAAATCCTTTAGGTATATCTATACATAAGTTTCATAAAGACCCAGAGCGTATAAAAGAGCTTTTCAAAGCTTTAAAACCTGGCGAGGTTTTGAAAAACACAGATATTCCAATGGGTAATACTATTATAGAGTCTTATAGAACGGCTATCTACGATGATAACGGCAATGTTATAAACTATGCTTCTGTTTGGAAAGATGCTACCTATGAAAGGGCTGTAGACAC
>JAGDWZ010000023.1:8945-22778 GCA_023269915.1 Hydrogenobaculum sp.
TTATAAACTATGCTTCTGTTTGGAAAGATGCTACCTATGAAAGGGCTGTAGACACTATGTTTTACAGTACTATACCTACTGTTGTTAAGCTTTATCATACGTTGTCTTTGTTGGAAACCTACAGGTATAGAGTAGATATCCAAGTTGCAAACTTCAAAGAAGAGCTTGAAATGATAATAAACTCTATTACGGAAGTAAATAAAGGCATTGCAGAGTTGTCAAGAGCTATACACGATATAAGAACGGTGAGTCAGCAAGTGTCCACCTATGTGGATGAAGGCTTAGAAAAGCTAAACCAAACCGCTAAAAATATAGAAGCTTCTATAAAAGCCATAGATGAGGTATCTAAAAACTCTGATAGGCTTAGAAAAAGCATAAACTCTATAAATCAGATTGTAGAAGTTATAATGGATATCACAGAGCAAACAAACTTGCTATCTCTAAACGCAGCTATAGAAGCAGCTCGTGCTGGTGAGGTGGGAAGAGGGTTTGCGGTAGTGGCAGATGAGGTTAGAAAGTTGGCGGAAAAGACCTCTAAATCAGCCGTAAACATAAGAGAGCTTATAGAAAACATAATAGAAGAGGCTAAAGAATCTATATCAAAAACTGAAAATGCCAAAAAGACCATCACAGACAACAGTGAATATTTGCAGCAGCTAAAAGATAGTTTTTATAGTATAAAGCACGGTTTTGATGGACTTTCTTCTTTAATATCAAAGCAAAGCGTAGCTACCGAAGAGCAATCAACTGTTATGAGCAATATAGCCAATAGCATATCTACTCTTAATGAAGGCATAGCTAAAATAGAAGAGACGATAGAAAAATCGGTGCCTGTAATTAGCGAAGCTGTAAACCTATCAGATACCACGTTCCAAGGGCTAAAAGTCATTAAACCAGGCGTGTACACTGAAATTTATCAAAGGGCTGTGGAACACGCTAAATTTATGCTAAATGTTATGAATATGGTAGAAGACAATATAAGCTGGAGTGTACCAGACCACACCCAATGCAACTTTGGTAAATGGTATTACTCGCAAGAGGCAAGGACTACTGTATCTCGTTGCGGGAGCACTGCACTAATACTCTATGAAGAAATAGAAAATCCTCATAGACATTATCATCAGATTGCTATGGATATAGAGAGGTTGAAAAGGCAAGGTAAAAAAGAAGAGATTTACTCTAAGTTTGTAGAGCTTACAGATTATTCTACTACTATTGTAGAAAAATTAGCAACCCTTGCAGAAGGTTTAAAAGAGTGTTAAAGTAGAAAAAAGGAGGTGTGATATGGACCAAGAATTTCAAGTCGAAGAAGCAAAAGCTGATGTAGAAAACGTAAATTTAAGCAAAAAGGATATAGTAAAAGAGGCAGTTAAAGAGACTGAAGAGATAAAAGAGATGGTGGACAGTCTTTCTAAGATAGCCAAGCAAACCAACTTACTTGCTCTTAACGCAGCTATAGAAGCGGCTCGGGTGGGTGAAGTGGGAAAAGGTTTTGCAGTGGTAGCTTCTGAGTTTAGAAAGCTTGCAGAAAACACCAACAAAATAGCCACCAACATAAAAAGGCTCATGCTTTCTATAGAAGAAAAACTTGATACTCTCAACAAAGAGGAAGCTTAAGGAGAGGGCTTATGGAAAGTGGTATAGTAGCTCCTAAAAAATCAAGCAGCGGCTTGCCGGAAGTTTTGAGGACTGGTGCAAACGAGCTTGAAATAGTAGATTTTAGGATTTTTGAGGATAAAGAAGACGGCTCAAAGTATGAGTGGATAATGGGTGTAAACGTAGCAAAGGTAAGAGAGGTTTTAAGACTTCCGGAGATTACAAAGGTCCCAAATATGCCTCCTCAAGTAGAGGGTATGGCGGAGATAAGGGGAGAGTTGATACCTGTCATTAGCTTGGCAAGGTGGATGGGTATACCTGAACCTCTTAAATATAAAAAATATGTTCTTTATATGGAGTTTTTAAGGGAAAAAGTAGGTGTTATAATCCACGATGCCAAGCGTATAAGAAGAATATCGTGGGCAGATATAAAAGAAGCTCCTATCATATTAAATCAAAAATTGAATGGACGCATCACAGGTGTGGTGGAAACTGAAGAGGGTCTTCTTCTTATACTTGATTTTGAAGGCATACTAAACGATATGGGGCTTTTAAACGTCTTCGATGCAGATTATCTTGAAAAGGCAAAAGAGGAGCAAGGAGAGACATTTACCATATATGCAGCTGATGATTCTAGCACCGCCAGAAATTTATTGAAGAGCATGCTTTCAAAGCTTGGCCATAATGTAGTTATCTTTGAAAACGGAGAAGAGCTTTGGGAAGCCTTAGAAAGCCTCTTGGAAAAGGCAAAAAAAGAAAATAAAAATATATCAAACTACGTTCAGCTTGTTATAACTGACCTTGAAATGCCAAAGATGGACGGCCTTACCCTTACCAAGAAAATAAAAACAACTCCAGGGCTTATGCATATACCGGTGGTGGTAAATACCACTTTAAGCGACGAAGCAAATAAGATGAAAGCAAAAACTGTCGGGGCTGATGATTTTATGGTGAAGTTTGATGCAAAAGAGCTCTCAGATATTGTAAATAAACTTGCTTTAAGGGCAAAAGGAGAATGATGTATGATACCTGATGAAATGCGTGAAATATTTGAAGAGTTTTTGGTGGAGGCTAGAGAGAATTTAGAAAAATTAGAGACAGATCTGCTTGAGCTTGAAAAAGATCCTACGAATCAAGATATTCTAAATAGTGCTTTTAGAGTAATGCATACCATAAAAGGTGGGGCAGGATTTTTGGGTTTAGACGCAATAGTAGAAACTGCTCACAAAGCCGAAGATATACTTGGCAAGTTAAGAAATGGAGAGATTGCCTTTTCTGATGCTATAAACGATTTACTTTTAAAAGCCCAAGACAAAATAAGGGAGTATTTGGAAAAAGCAGAAAACCAAGAAGAGCTAGAGCTTGATAAGGAGCTGATATCTGAGTTAGAAGATGTTTTGAAACATCCTGAAAAATATGCTACAACAACCACCAAAGAGGATGAGAAACACGATGATGATTCAACCCTTGACCCAGTATCAAAGCTTTTGAAAAAATACGGCTTTGAACATCTTATCGGAAAGTCTATAGAAGAGATATTAGAAGAGCTTGTTTTGATGCCACCTAGTGAAAGACCGGAAGGTTTGATAAAAGAGTTAGACGCCATCATAAACGCTTCTTCGCCAAAGGCTGTTGATAACGTATCCCAAAAGAAAGAAGAAGATATTGCAAAAGAGATGGAAAAGGCCTCTGCTAACGAGGATGTAAAGTCAGCACCTAATGAATCAGCACCTAAGGAATCACCGCAGACACCATCTCAAACGGTAGAAAAAAAAGAACCACCAAAACAAGCTCAGCCTCCAAAAGAAAAAGAAGAAGAAAAAGTATTAAGAATAGATGTTCAAAAGATAGAAGCTCTTATGAATTTAGTAGGCGAGCTCGTCCTTGATAGAAATAGACTTGTGAAGGTTGTATCTACTATTATGCAAAGCGTTTCCGAGAATAACGAGCAGATAAAAGGCTTAGATGACCTTGAATCTGTATTATCTTCCATAGATAGGATAGTGGGAGATTTGCAAGTGGCTGTGATGAAAACTCGTATGCAGCCTGTTAAAAGGCTATTCCAAAAGTTCCCACGCGTTGTTAGAGATTTGGCAAAGCTTTTGAACAAGCAGATAGAGCTTATCACCGAAGGCGAAGATACTGAAATGGACAAATCTGTGCTTGAAAAGCTTGAAGAACCACTTATTCACATCATAAGAAATTCTGTAGACCATGGTATAGAACCGCCTGAAGAAAGAGAGCTTTTAGGTAAACCACGAACAGGCATTATAAAATTAAAAGCTTACTATCAGGGCGATAGAATTATAATAGTTATAGAAGATGACGGTCGAGGTATAGACATAGAAAAGGTCAAAAAGAAAGCCTTAGAAAAAGGTATTATAAGCCAAGATAGATTGGAAAAAATGACCGAAAAAGAAGTGCTGTCTCTCATATTCCATCCCGGCTTTTCTACAGCGGACCAAGTTTCTGAGGTATCTGGTAGAGGCGTTGGTATGGACGTTGTGATGACTACCGTTATGAACTTTAGAGGCACCATAGATATAGAAACCCAAAAAGGAAAAGGCACAAAAGTCATCATGGCATTTCCTCTAACGGTAGGTATCATAAGGGCACTCATGGTATCTATAGGAAACAGAAATTTTGCTATACCCATATACTCTGTATTGGAGATTATACAGCAAGAAAATGCCACTATCACTACCGTGTCTGGTGAAGATGTTCTTATATTGAGAGAATCTACTATACCGCTTGTAAACCTTGCAGATGTGCTTGGTATTTCGAATAGTAAAATAGGTTATGTCATCATATCACAGCTTGGAAACCAAAGGGTTAGCTTTACCGTAGAAGAGCTTTATGGAGACGAGGAGATAGTGGTAAAGCCTCTTGGTAAGATATTTGGTGAAATAGAAGGTATATCAGGTGCTACTATCACAGGTGATGGTAATGTAGTGCTCATACTGGATTTGGCAGGTATATTAAAAAGGATAAGCCATAACACAAGAGTATAACGTCTTTGATGAAGCTTATATGGTTTGATAGTATAGATTCTACACAAGACTATATTAAAAGCCATATAAACGGACTCTCAGATGATACGTGTGTTGTAGCAAACTCCCAATATAAAGGTCGTGGAAGATATGGTCATGTATGGTACTCTTCTTTAAAAGACGGGCTTTACTTTAGCATATTAAAGAAAGATATTCACATAGAGCCGTTATCTTTGGTGGTGGGTGTATCTCTTTTTAAGACCATAAAGCATCTTTACGCTATAATTCCATTTATAAAATGGCCAAACGACATATACGTTTTTTTGGAAAAGCCTAAAAAAGTTGCTGGTATATTGGTAGAGAAAATAAGAGAGAATGTCATAATAGGTATAGGTGTAAATTTAAACCAAGAGGATTTTCCACAAGATATATCAGATAGGGCTATATCTTTGAAGCTTTTTACCGGAAAACACATATCTAAACAGCGTTTTCTGACGACGTTTTTTGATTTTTTTTATGATGATATTGATTATTTTAAATCCAACGGTTTTGAAGCTTTTAGACACATTATAGACGATAATTTGCTTTACAAAGATAAATATATATCTGCAAACGGCGGTAGAGTCCAAGGTGTATTAAGAGGGGTTGATGAATATGGCAATATACTGGTTGAAAAAGATGGGAATATTTTTAGTTTAAACGCCGGTGAAATAGAATCTATGATATCTAAAGAAATGTGGTAAAATATTTATAATTTTTAAAAGGAGGCAAAAATGAAAAATCTTAGAAAGATGCTAAAAGCTACAGCTCTGTCTGTAGGACTTTTGTCTTTGATGTCTTTATCTTCTTACGCTGGTGATTTTGCTTGTGTGGACACTCAGGCGGTGATGCAAAAATCAACCTTTGCCAAATCCCTTGGCAAGTCTTTAAATGAGAAAGTGGCTAACATAAGGAAAAAGCTACAAGCTTACGAAGCGGAGCTTCAAAATCTTCAAAAGGAGATAGAGAGCAAGGCTATCTCCAAACAAGCTAAAAAGCAAAAGATAAAAGAGTATGAAAACGTAAGACTAAAAGCTTTAGAGTATCAGCAAGATGCTCAAAAAGAACTTCAAGCTATGCAAGAAAAAGCTGGAAAAGAGTTTACAGAAGCTCTTAAAACGGCTGTTACAAACTATGCAAAATCCCATCACCTAGAAGGCGTATTTGACTGCAATCAAATGCTTTATACAGGTAATCTTGATATTACAAGCGCTATTATAAAAGCCTTAGACAGCACCCACAAATGAAAATCTCTGAAATAGCCTCCTTGCTTGGGGGCGTTTCAAATTGTAAAAACGATTTAGATATTATAGGGATAAGCTCTATATCTTCTCAAAAGCCAAATACCGCTGTCTTTGTGGACGAGCGTCATAAGAATTTTGATTTTAAACAAGATATAGTTTATATATCAGAGATGGACTTACAAGCTCCAAACGTTATAAAGGTCAAAAATCTAAAATACGCCATGGCTGTTCTTTTAGATAAGCTTTATAGTGAGGAGATTCCAAAAGGCATATCCGATAAAGCTTTTATAGAAGACGGCGTAAATATTGGGAAAGATGTTTACATAGGAGCTTTTGCTTATATAGGTAAAAACGTAAACCTTGGAGATAATGTATTGGTATATCCTTTTACGTATATAGGAGACAACACTATTGTGGGTGATAATACCGTTATATATAGCGGAGTTCATATATACAAAAACACCGTCATAGGTAAAAACGTGATAATACACTCAGGAGCCGTGATAGGAGCCGATGGTTTTGGATACGCTATAGGACCAGAAGGTATCAAAAAGCTAAAGCACATAGGAAACGTCATTATAGAAGACGATGTAGAGATAGGGGCAAACACCACCATAGATAGGGCTCTTTTTGATAATACTATTATAGGTAAATCCACTAAGATAGATAACCTTGTGATGATAGGGCACAACTGCAAAGTGGGGCAAAATTGCTTTTTGGTATCTCAAGTGGGGCTTTCAGGAAGCGTCAACATAGGAGACAATTCAATTCTCGCTGGGCAAGTAGGCGTGGCAGATCATGTAAACATAGGTTCCAACGTCAAGGTAGCGGCCAAATCAGGCGTTGCCTACGACCTTCCATCCAACAACACCTACGGTGCAAACTTGCCTTCTATAGAATGGGCTAAATGGCGAAGGGTTTATGTGTCTTTGTTAAAGCTTCCAGACGTTTTAAAAAAATTAAACAAGTCCTAACTTAAATCCAATTTCCTTTTGTAATATCTACAAGTCTTTTTATAGCATAGCTCAACATAATTAGATATATAAGAGTAAAAAATAAAGGGTTTAGGTTTATTTTAGAAGATAAGCTGTAAGGTATCGCTATGCCCATACCAAACAAAAAAGCGTGCCATAAAAAAGCTTTGTACCAGTCTATAGTGTTTTGGCTTTTAGCAATATAAAAAGACGCTATAGACACCATAAGAAACGGCAATAAAGAAAACTCCAGCTTAAATATAAAAGTAGATAAGTATGGAAACGTATTTAATCCTTCTTTTCTCATGATAATAGCGGTTTTTATGAGGTCTGTAAGGGACTGCTCATCTGGGGTTTTAATCCAGAGGTTTAGCTGTGATAAGTCTATTTTTGTTTTTATGTTAAAAGCTCCAAACCGTATTTCTTTAAAAGGATTGAGTCTCAGTATATAACCATTTTCAAGCCTTAGAAAACCGTTTTTTAGGATAGCTTTTTTAGCTTTTATGATATAGTTAAATTTGTCATTTTTTATATCTATCAACTTTACCTTGTAAAATACGCCATCAGAAGTGGCTAAAGACGTTCCTATGAAGGTTTTTTCGTTGTTTTTTTCTTTGGCTATCCATAGGTTTCTTGCTATCCCTAGTTCATATTTTTGGTTTTTTTTATAAACGTGTTCTATATACTTTAAATGTTTGGTGGAGTTTGGTATATAAAATTCGTTTAAAAGTATGTTTGAAAACGATATCAAAAGGCTTCCTATTATGAAAGGTTTAAAGATGTAGCTTATGGGTATACCAAAGCTTTGGGGTATGATAAACATTTTTATTCTTTTTAGATAATGGCTCGCCACGAAAACCGATATTGATATATTTACAGTAGCGGTGTAGAAAAGCACGATTGGTAAGAAGTATAATATTGTATCCAAAAGAATTTTTGGGCTTTTCATATGATAAGTGATTAGAAAATCAGATATTTGATATATAAAAAAAATAGCCAAAACCACCGTATAGACTAAGCCAGTTGTGAGAAAAAAGCGCTTTGTTATAAATCTTAAAAGCATTATTTCTTATTTTGTGCGGTCTTGTAAGGTATGGGTATGTATTGAACGGAAGGCACTTGAGTGTTGGTGGGTTGGTCGTAAAGCTCCATGAGTTCATAAACCTCTTCTGGTACATCTGTATTTATGATTAACCCCATAGCTTTTAACTGCTCTACATCTAGAGGATAATCATGTGTAAATTTGCCAGTGGATAAGTCTTCTGCTATCTTTTTTGCAACATCATCAGAATGACCTTTTTTCTTTAAAAGCTCATATACAAAGCTTTTCATCTGCTCTATGGCTTTCTTTGAAACATCAGCCATTATCATGGTCTCATCGTCTATATCTTCTGGTTTTTTTGCCTCAAGCACTTTTAATATAGAAGCGGCTGGCATTTGTCCTATCTGTGGGTCTACTGGTCCTAAAACAGCGTTGTGGTCCATCACTATCTCATCGGCAGACAGCGCTATCAAGGTCCCACCGCTCATAGCGTAATGAGGCACTATCACTATAACTTTTGATCCATGTCTTGCCAAAGCGCTGGCTATTTGAGAAGCCGCTAAAGCCAACCCGCCGGGTGTATGAAGTATCATAACTATGGGCATATCTTCTGGCGTCATTCTTATAGCTCTTAGCACTTGCTCTGAATCTTCTATGTTTATAAACTTCATAAAGGCAAATCCAAAAAATGAAAGCCCTTCTTGTCTGTGAATCATTGTGATGACTCTAGCGTTGTATTTTTTCTCTATGAGCCTTATCATCGCCTCTCTTTCTCTATTTAAAAGGCTTCTTTTCCAAAAAGGCCATACTACAAAGAAAAAGATAAACAAAAACCAAAGTAAGTTAAAAAAACTCCCTACGTCTTGCCCTGCATTCATATTAATATTATACCATACTTAAAATCATGAATTGCTGATGCTTTGAAACATAGCTTTTACATCAAGCTTATATATATATCTGGGGAATAAAAATTATCGTCATTTGTTAAAATTAAATCACAATTATTGGATTTTGCTAAATAATATTGTAATGTATCCTCAAAATCTTTAAAATTGCTGTCCTTATTCATAAGCTCTAAATAAAAATTCTGTTATATGTCATTTATTTTTGAAGCTTTTGCTATCTGTATGGTAATGTTTGGCTCTACATCTTTAAAGTATTTTCTATTTTCAACAATACGAGAGAGGGCTTTCTTTTTTCTATCTTTTTTTTCCTCGTCTGTGTTAAAGTTTATTGTTGCCTTGGGATTAGCATTCATGTAAATATAATAAACTTCTTTTGATATTTTACAATGATATAACCTAAATATACTTATCTACTATAGGACTTAATATACTTAAAAGCCAAAGACTTAGCCTTATACCTCTTTGAAGGGCTTTTTTGGTGGTGTTTAGGCTTTTGATAGCGTTGTCTATATCCTCATTAAAGCCTTTGTTTAGCATGAGCTTTTCTAAATTTTCTATGAGACAGTCGAGTATTTCTTCTTTTTCTTTTATGTCTTTTATGTTGTCTATTTGGGGTATAGTCTCGTAAAAGCTTTTTGAAAATAGCTTATCACATATAAAATGTTTTGAGGCTTTTCTTTCAAAAATCTCTAAAACTATAGACCTTGATATGATGGTAGGTATTATGTTTGATAGAGAATCTGCCGTTATTATAAATTTAAGATAGATGGGTGGTTCTTCCAAAGTTTTCAAAAGGGCGTTTGAAGCTTCTTTTAGCATGTTTTGAGCGTTTGTAATAAGACACACCTTATAATCTGAATAGTTTGGTTTTAAAATGGCGAAATTTGATAATTCTCTTATATCATCTATCTTTATAGAGTTTTCTTTGCCAATCCACATAAAATCTGGGTGTTTGTCGTAAAATATCTTACAGCTATAACACTCACCGCAGCCCCAAGGTGTTTTTTTCTCGCAAAGAATACCTTTTGCATAAGAGAGAGCTAGTTTTTCTACATCTTTTTTGGTGGATACTATCAGCGTAGATGTGGGTATTTTCTGGTTTATCTGTACCTTTTCTAAAAATTCTCTTGCGTTCATACTATCCTTCCACTTTTTTGACAGTTTTTATGTGATTTTTTAGGCTTTTGTTAAAATAGATATTGCCAGACTTATCGCTTACAAAGTATAGATAGTTTGATTTGGCAGGATTTATAGCGCTTTTTATAGAGTTTATACCGGGATTGCAGATAGGAGTTGGCGGAAGGCCTTTTACAAGATATGTGTTATAAGGGCTTTTTATGGAAAGGTCTTTCTTAGTAAGGTTGCCGTTCCATTTTCCCTCTTTTTTTAGCGCATATATGACGGTAGAATCCATCTGAAGGGGCATGTCTTTTTTTAGTCTGTTGTATATTACAGATGCTACTATAGGTTTATCTTTCAAATACTTTGCCTCTTTTTCCACTATAGAAGCTATTATAATCTGGTCTTTGGTGGGTTTTAAATGATTTTCTTTCATCTTTTCTTTAAAATCCTGATACATCATATATATTATATCTTTTGGGTTTTCATGCTTGTAAAAAAAGTATGTATCTGGAAACAAATATCCTTCAAAGCTATCGGCATTTAATCCAAGGGTTTTGGCATAGGACTTGTCGTTTGCATATTTTAGAAAATCCTTTTTAGAGCATATGCCTTCTTCTTGAAGCCTCTTTGCAATTTCGTATGTATCAAAACCTTCTGGTATTGTGATTTTATGAAGCAAAAACTCTCCTCTTGTTAGTTTTTTATAAACCTCAAAAGGGCTTACAAGACCTTTAAACTTATATTCTCCATATTTTATGTGGGCACCTGTTATATCAAACAAAAGTTTTAAAATGTATTTGTTGGCTATGCCGTCTTTTGATATTTTATCTAGGGCCTCTTCTTTTGTAAGTCCATATATATCAATGGTTTTATTTACCATATGAGGTCTTACAATCAAAAAACCTGTTATAAGGGTTATGCCTACAAGTATAACGATTTTTTGTTTAATCGTTTTGGCTTTCCACATAGTCTCTTAATATTATATAGGCACTTATATGGTCTATTTCTTTTTCGTTGCTTAGGCTTTTGGCTTCAAAGGTTGTATATCTTTCATCATAGAGTACTATATCTATATTTAATACTTTTTTTAAAAGCTCGTAAAATTTTTTCACCTTCTTTGCCCTTTGGCCTTCTTTTCCAGAGGGTGTGAGTGGGTATCCAATGACTATCAAGTCAACGTTGTAGGCTTTTGTTATTTTCTTTAGATTTTCTATAAGATTTTTATCGTTTTGTATGATTTTAAAAGGTTTGTATATTTTTAAGTGCTTGTCTCCTAAGGCAAGGCCTATTCTTTTTTCGCCGTAGTCTATACCAAGAATCATTGGAAATGTTTAGCGTTAAATCTTAACTTTGTTAAAATTTAATATATCCATATAATCCCATTCTCTATAAGCCATGGCATATATGTTTTGTTTGGAAAGGTAGTTTAAGATGTCTTCTGGGATTTCCAAAGAAGCAAATATAGGTATTAGTTTATAATCTTGATATTCGCTAAAATATTTGTTAAAAAGATGTTTGAATCTTGGTATCAAGTCTTCTAAGAACTCATCTACATATTTTATTCTTGGAGTTGATTTTACTTCTATTAAAAATATTTTTTTACAAGGCTTAGAGATAGCCACCACGTCAAACTCGCCGTTTAATCCATTATCTTTCATCCTCAAATTTGAGGATATAGCGCTAACTTCACAGCCAAAGTACTTTTCAATGACTGGTCTTGCGGCTGGGCGCACCAAATCTTCTGTGATTTTACCAACTTTTTTTGAAATCTCAGCCAGCTGTTTATTAAATTCTCTTCTATCTTTTTCTGATTGTTTTTTAAACTCCCTCATCTCTTCTTTGAATATTTTCATCTCTTCTTTGAAGGCAAGCATCTCTATCACAAGCTTTTCTACTAATTCTTCTAATTTATCAATCCTTTCTTCTACTGTTTTCATAAAATCCTCTTTTAAAAGATATTATCTTTTTATAAAAAAGCAATAAAGTTTATTAACGTTTATTATGAGTGCCCTAAGGCTTTGTATTCTTCTTCCAGCGGGCTTGGTTTGTGTAAATAAAAACCTTGAAAGAACATTTTTTCTTTTGGTAGGTCTATAGAGTTTGCTATGGAGTGTAACTCTTTTATTATGTCTTCACTATCTACAAACTCATATATAACTTTTAGGTTTGCTCTTTTAGAAAAAATAGATATAGACTCTACAATAGACTTATATATGTTTGACTCCAACATTTTTTTTACTATGCTTCCATCTACTTTAAGGGTTTTTGCCATGTTTGTATCGGCTAGTTCTCCTACTAATTCATAATTTGTATAGCCTACACCGAAATCATCAAAAGCTATATAAAAAAGCTGGCTTTTTAGCTGTTCTATAATGTCTTTATTTGCAACAATAGCATACTCTGTAAGTTCTAAGTTTAGCATTATCTCGTTTTTATGGCATTCTCCGATAAGTTCTTTCAAAAGCTCTATCACCTCATTATTGGAAAGAGATGTTGGATATATATTTAGATAAAACTCGTTTGTAAGAGCTTTTATCTTCTCTAAATTTTTTATAATATTTGTGATGACGGCTATATCAAGAAGGGTCATGGCATTTTCTTGCTGGAGTATGTTTATAAATTTGTAAGCTGGTATGTATTCACCGTTTTTCTTAGCTCTTGCAAGAATTTCAAAAAATCTTTTGTTTAGATTGGCATCGTATATCCATTGTATAAAAATATCTATGTCCCTGTTCTTTACCTTCTCCAATACAAGGTTTTTTATCTCTATTCTGGATCTTGCTTTTTCTAAAAATTCTTGCTTTCTTTCGTTTATATCCAATATCATAAGAGAGCTTACTAGCGGTTCTTTCATTTTTTTCTCAGTTTCTTCTTTTAAGATATTTAACATTTCTTTTATTTCTTCATATGATAAATTAGTAAGCTTTGATATATCTGCTTTGTATATATAAAATGCACTCTTATTTGTAATTTCTATATAATTTTTCCTAATATTTTCTGCTAAAAGCTCTATATCTTTAAAAAGTTTATCGTAGTCTTCTCTAAAGTTGATAAAATCTTCATTTAGGAAGATATATATATGCTTTTGAAAATAGGTAAAAAACATAAATTCAAAACGTTTTACATGCTTTAACAACAACTGATTTAAATTTTCTATTATAAATTCGTGATGAATGGTAATCTCTTCCGAAGGTGTTATGGTTATTAAAAGTAGTTTGTTTTTATGCTTTTTGCTTTCTAAGATTTCTGGCAGCAGCCTTTCTTTGTTGTTATTCCAGTATTTAGCTATAAGTTCATAGTTATAAACTAAATTGTATATGCTGTTTATTAGATTGCTTGCGATATTCAACGCTTTTTTATATTCTTTTGAAGTGTAGTATTTTATAAGCTGATTCATATAACTGTGCGTCAATTTATGTATAGCTATGGTTTCTGTTTTGAGCTTTTCATTACCAAGGGTCATTATATCAAATCCTATTCCATGAAGAAGTTGGCCTACTCGACACTCAATATGAGAATTAAAAAATATTGCGGAGCTTATACGTGCATTGTTATCACTGCTGTTGGTATTGTGGTATTGAGAGATATGTTCAAACAAGTTTAGCATTCCGTTTATTTTTTCATACATGCCTTCTCTGAAAAATTTGTCATAATGTGAATAGCCCTCTAAAATATTGGTATTCTCAAAAAAAGCTTTTATAGACTCAATGGTCCCACGTATATATGTGGTTGCTGTAGTTTGTTCCAAAAGTTCTTTTAATTTGAACTTAGTCAGTTCATCCAAAGCAAGCTCCTCTTTAAAATTTTCTAAAAGCTTTTTATAAAGTTCTATCGATTCAAACATAATCTCATGGCTTATGCCAAGATCATAGTGTCTTTTTGCTATAATTTGCAACTGTTTTGTAGCGTCTGATATTTTGT
>JAGDWZ010000055.1 GCA_023269915.1 Hydrogenobaculum sp.
GCACTGTATCTGGGCACTTCATTTTAGAGTATTATAGCATAGTGAGGATGTTTTTATATTTTTCACAAAAAGAAGATTTACTATAATATTGTGAAAAAGAAAATGCATTTTTTGATAAGATATCCCTCACATCTTTATCTTGATAAATTTTTACAAGGGCTTTTGAAAGGGCTTCTTCATCTTCTTTTGGTACTACAAGAGCATTAAAACCATCTTTTGCAAATGGTACCACATCTGTGCAAACTATAGGCTTACCAAGTCCCATCGCTTCTAAAACCACCATAGGAAAAGCTTCTCTTTTAGAAGAGCTAACAAAGACATCACAAGCTCTTAGATATGGAAAAGGATTTTTCTTAAAACCTAAAAATTTCACCTTATTCTCTATTTTTAGGCTTTTAGAAAGATTCAAAAGCTCATCTTTCTTAGAACCTTCTCCTATTATAAAAAGCTCAGCATCTAAGTCTGCTATTTTAAAAGCTCTAAAAAGCGTATTATAATCCTTGTCTTCGCTAAGCCTTCCAATACTTAAAAAGCTAAACTTTTCAAATTTCATATCTTCTTCTAAAGAAAGCATTTTTATCCTATCGTGGTCTATAGCGTTTTCTATAATAGTTATATTCTTTGCTCCATAGCTTTCCAAATCCTTAGCCACTTTAGAAGACACAGCTACCGCTATATCACTATATTTATATAGAGATTTTATCTTTTTTAGTTCTTTATCAGAATAAACTTCTTTTGGCACATGTTCTATCAAAACAAGCTTAGATTTTATAAGACCTTCTTTTTTTAAAGCGCAAAGCCTAGTGTTCATATCTCTAAGATGAGATATTACAACATCAAAACCTTTTAAGACTGTAGAAAGTCTATCAAGAAGCATTTTCTCATACAAAAAAGCAGGCATATAAAAAGGCTTTTTCTTTATATCAAAAAGTATATTAGGTTTAAAATCTATATCATAATTTATAACGTTTTTAGCTATTATAAACTCTTGCTCATATTCCTTAAAACAATCAAAAATATCTAAGGCAACCCTTTCAGCACCGCCTCCAGAAAGGGTATTTATAACATGGGCTATTTTCATTTAATCATTATAATAAAAAATCTTATCTTGAAAAGTTCAAAAAAATTTTATATTTAATATGATATGAGAAAGATAAATCCGCTTTGGTTTTTGATGTTAGCTCAGATTGGGCTTATACTGTATGGCTTCTACAGGCTGACCCTTACGAGACTCCACGTAAGGTGGTTTGAAGTTGCTTGGGTTATAATTGGACCAGTGGTTTTGATGTCATTTTTTGGTATATTCACTTACTACAATATAAAAAACGCTTACAAAGAGCCATCAGAAGCAAGAACATCCGATAGATGTCCTGTGTGCGGGGCTTTCGTGTATACCAATCCTAATACTACAACAGAGATATATTTGGACGGAAAGTACATATATTTTGATTCACCGAAAGATATGGTAAAATTTATTAAAGACATGGACTTTTACATATCTTACAGAAAACTAAATATAAAAGATAAACATATTAAGTCTATATATCTAAGGGACTATCAAACTAAAAATTGGATAGACGGCAAAAAAGCCTACTACGTAAGCTTAGGAGAAGATTTATACGCTTTTTCTAATCTAGAAGATGCCAAAGAGTTTGCTTCCTTAAACAACGCAAACAATATAAAAACCTTTAAAGAACTTTTATGATAGAAGTAATCAATATTTATAAAAGCATAAAAAACAACCCTATCATCACAAACGTGTCTTTGGAAGTACACCCCGGCGAGATAATAGGCCTTATGGGACCAAATGGTGCTGGTAAGACCACCATATTTAACTCAATATCTGGGTTTATCAAAGTAGATAAGGGCATTATAAGAATAGACGGGCAAGAGGTAACCCATTATCCGCCTTACAAAAGAGCGACATTTGGGCTTTCTTTTTTACCACAAGAGCATTCTTTGTTTGAAGAGGTTTCTGTTTGGGAAAATATGCTTATGTTTGCAGATTTTATATATAAAAATAAAGAAGATGCTAAGCACATATCACAAGAACTACTAGAAAGCTTTGAGCTTTTAGAACACAAAGACAAAAAGGCAGGTGAGCTTTCTGGAGGTATGAAAAGAAAATTGGAAGTGGCAAGATGCCTTTTAATAGAACCCTCTTACATAATGCTAGATGAACCCTTTGCAGGAGTAGACCCTATCGCCATATCAGACATAAAAAAGCTACTTTTAGATTTAAAGCAAAAAAACATAGGAATACTCATCACTGACCACAACGTTTTTGAGCTTTTAAGAATAATAGATAGAGGCTATATAATAAACCACGGAAGCGTACTGGCAGAAGGTACACCAAAAGAGCTATTAAAAAACGAAAAAGTAAGAGAGGTTTACATAGGATACGAAATAGAGTTATGAAAGAGATAGTCCTTGTATTTGCAGGATACGACCAAACGGCAGGGGCTGGAGTGCTTGCCGATGCCAGGACAATAACTTGCATAGGAGCGCATCCTATTTGCATCACTACATCTTTCGTAATCCAAAACACAAAAGGGGTAAAAGAGGTCGTATTTTTAGATCCATCTATTATAGAAAAGCATATAAGCATTTTAGATATAAAGCCCAAAGTTGTAAAAATAGGAGTGGTTGGAGACGAAAACGCCATAAAGCTTATATCAAAAGCTATAGATACCTTGAAACCAGATTATGTGGTTTTAGATACGCCTCTTTTTTCAAAAAACGATACACCACTTTTCCAAGGTATCGAGCTTTTCAAAGAACTCATCATATCAAAAGCAAGTATCATAACACCAAATATAAAAGAAGCATCTTTCTTAACGGGCATAAAAATAAAAAATAAAGAAGATATTGAACAAGCGGCGAATATTTTGCTTGATATGGGACCAAAACACGTAATAATAAAAGGCGGTCACAGAGAAGATGAGCCAGGAGTTGATTTTTACAAAAGCTTAGAAGAGAGCTTTGAAATAAAAAAAGACTTTATAGAGACAAGAAATACCCACGGAACTGGATGTGTTTATGCTTCTGCCATAGCCTCTTACTTGGCACTTGGGAATGATATAAAAGCCTCTATTGTAAAAGCAAAAGACTACGTTGACAGGGCTATAAAACAAGGCTATAGACTAAACTACAACATAGATGCATGGGGCGTATTAAACATTTTCACCCCATAACATAAGTTATTTTTCTGCTTTTATTAAAACAAAAGCCACAAAGAGCACCGCGCTTACAAAAATCGCAAAGGCAAACACATAAAGCAAAATAGTCATATAAATATTTTACAGCACAAACATAAAAATAAAATAAAATCAAACCGAAATCTTTGATCTAAACTTTTTTATACGCCACAAAGCCTTTGAATCCTCTGGACATATCAAAGAAAAAGCTTTTCCGCTTTTACCTATTCTTCCGGTTCTACCTATCCTATGTATATAAAGCTCTGGGTCTTCAGGTATGTTGTAATTTATCACTATCCCAACATCTTTTATATCAAGGCCTCTAGCCGCCACATCGGTAGCTATAAGAATATTCACAGCACCGGACTTAAATAGGCTTAAGGCTTTCTCTCTTTGTTTTTGAGTAAGATCACCATGAAGAGCCTGCGCTTTTACACCCTTTTTGGTAAACATGAAAAACAAATCTTTTGCATCTTTTCTGGTTTTTACAAATATTAGAATCTTCTCCATAGGATGACTTTCTATTATTCGCATAAGTTCATGCATTTTTTCGCCGGGCGATGAGAGTTTTATCATTTTTTCTTCTATATTGGGCTTTAGCTCTATAGATGGGACTTTTATAAATTTGAAATCGCTTTTTAGAAACTTTTTTGCCAAAAGTTCAATACGATTAGGTACGGTAGCAGAAAACATGTACGTATGTCTTTCTTTAGGTAAAAATCCTATAATGTATTCTATATCTTCTATGAAGCCCATATCAAGCATTTGGTCAAACTCATCAAGCACAAAATATTCAACATTTGAAAGATTTAAAACTTTTCTATCCATGAGGTCTTTTATACGACCTGGTGTGCCTATAAGTATATCAACAGTTTTGTTGTTAAGTATATCGATATTTTGCTTTACAGAAGTGCCGCCATAAAATACGTAAGAAGACAACCTTTTATACTTAGTGAGCATATAAAACTGCTCTTTCACTTGTATGGCTAACTCTCTTGTGGGGGTCAAAATTAAAGCCTTTACGCCAGGCTTTCCTTTTTGGAGTTTTTCTACTATTGGTATAGCAAAAGCCCCTGTCTTGCCAGTACCAGTAGCTGCTTGACCAAGTATATCGTATCCATCTAACGCTAGCGGAATAGCATCTCTTTGTATTGGTGTAGGTTCTTTAAAACCAGCGTCCTCCAACGCTTTTTGTAATTCTAAGCTAAGTTTTGAAAATAATGACATTTTTTTCTCCTAAAATCTTCTATATCTACAACTTAATATATTATATTTTATAGAATAAGCAACATTTTATTTATAGCAATCCCGCCAATATTGGCGGGCACATAAAAACATTTTACTCTATAATTTCCAACATATATTTCTTGCCGCTTTTTCTTCCCATAGCGGAAACAAGCGTTCTGAGGGCTTTTGCTATGCGCCCTTGCTTACCTATTACTTTCCCTATATCTTGAGGACCGACCCTTAGCTCTATCACAACAGTCTGCTCGCCTTCAACCTCAATTACATTTACCTTAGATGGGTCTTCCACTAGGCTTTTGGCAAAAATTTCTACGAGCTCTCTAGCTTGACTCATACACTACCTCCTATTAAGAATTTGCATTAGCTTTAACTTGGTTAGCTTGCTTTAGTATAGCTTTAACTCTATCAGAAAGCTGAGCACCTTTCCTGATCCATTCGTTTATACCTTCTATATTCAAATTTACTATATTACCAGATTTTGGATCATAGGTACCTAAAATATCCAAATAATGTCCCTCTCTAGGAGATTTAGAATCCATCGCCACTATCCTATATATAGGGTGATGCGTTCTACCAAATCTTGCCAATCTTATCTTTACCAAAGCTAAACACCTTGTATTTGGCTTTTAAAAACCAAATAGAGTGGATATTTGTAATCGCCTACCACTCTGGCGATAGTTGTATAAACACAATCAAAAATCATAAGTTAAAACGGAAACCCCAAACCACCAAAAGGTGATTTTTGATTTTTAAGCTTTCTTATCATTTTTTTCATATCTTGATACTGTTTTAAAAGCTTGTTGACGTCCGATACAGTGGTTCCGCTACCTTTTGCTATCCTCTGCTTTCTGCTTAAATTTATAATATTTGGATTTGCCCTTTCTTCTGGTGTCATAGAATCTATCATCGCTATAATACGTTTAAATATCTTTTGATCCACTTTTACATTTTTAAGCTGAGAACCAACACCTGGTAGCATAGACAATACTTTATCAAGAGGGCCCATATTTAGCATAAAGCTTATGTTTTTTTTCAAGTCGTTTAAATCAAACTCCCCTCTCATCATCTTATAGGTGATGGCTTGTGCCTCATCCTCGCTTATAACCTGCTCAGCTTTTTCTATAAGACTTTGTAAATCACCAAGACCTAATATTCTTTGGGCTATTCTATCTGGATAAAATTGGTCTATATCCTCTATCTTTTCTCCAACACCTATATACTTTATAGGTATGCCTATAGCATCTTTGATAGATAAAGCTACACCACCTCTGGTATCGCCATCCATCTTTGTAAGTATAGCACCGGTAAGACCCACCACCTCGTTGAAGGTTTTAGCCACAGAAAGAGCTTCTTGACCTTGCATGCTATCGGCTACATATATAACCTCAGAAGGTTTTACCGCCTCTTTTATAGCTTTAAGCTCTTCCATTAGCTCTTCATCCACATGAAGCCTTCCAGCAGTATCTAAGAAAAGATAATCGTATTTTTTGCTTTTAAAAGCTTCAAAAGCCTCTTTCGCTATATCAACTGGGTTTTTATCAGCACCAAATTCAAGATATTCTACACCAGCAAGCTCAGATACACGTTTTAGTTGAAGCATAGCAGCAGGTCTTCTAACGTCGGTAGAAACAGTCATCACGCTTCTGCCATTTTTTTTCATAAGGTTTGCCAATTTTCCTATAGTAGTAGTCTTACCTGTACCCTGAAGACCCACAAACATCACTACACCTTCCTCCAAAGGAGAAGCGTTGCCTCCAAGCGTTTTAACTAGTTCATCGTAAACGCTCATTATAATCATGTCTGTAGGTGATAAATGAGTCTTTATCTCCTCAGAGAAGATGCGCTCTCTTAACCTTTTTATGAAATCTTTTGCAACATCGTAGTCTACATCAGCTTCCAACAAAGCTGACCTTATATCTCTCAGGGTATCGTTTACAAGCTTTTCGTTTAACTTTTTGGCACCCCTCAACTTTTCTAAGCTTTCGCTAAATTTTTCTGTTAAAAGCTCTAACATAGTCCTTTATTATACCATATTTTATCTCAAAAAATGCTGCATAACAACTAAAATAAATATAAGCACCGCTGGAGATAAGTCAAGACCTCCTATCGGTGGCACAAATCTTCTTATAAACTCAAGTGGAGGCTCTATTATACTAGCCAAAAAATCAAAAAAACTATTTTGAGTCCATTGAGGAAACCAAGAACCCAAAGAATAAACGATTACAAGTATGATGTAAACCTCTATAATGGCGTCTAAAAGCCTACTAATCATTCAACAAATTCTATAATAGCAAGTTCTGTGCTATCACCTGGCTTTCTGTTGGGAAGTTTAACTATCCTAGTGTAACCGCCGTTTCTTCCCTCAAACCTAGGGGCTAACTCTGTGAATAGCTTTCTTACCGCTTCTTTATCTGGAAGCAACGCTAAAGCTCTTCTTCTAGAAGCCAAGTCTCCTTTTTTAGCTAGCGTTATAAGCCTTTCTACGAAAGGTTTGAGAGCTTTTAGCTTAGCTTCAGAGCTCTCTATCTTCTCAAAAAGTATTAAAGATCTAGCCAAAGAGCGCATTAAAGCTTTTCTTTGCTCAGCTGTTCTACTAAAATGTTTTTTCTTAACCCTATGTCTCATAGCATCACACCTCTGAACCTCTTTGTTCTCCTATATTCATACCTAGAGAAAAGCCCATGTTTTTAAGAGCTTCTTTTATCTCAGTCAACGCTTTTCTTCCTATGTTTTTAGAGCTTTTAAGCTCATCTTCGGTAAGCTGTACAAGTTCTCCTATGGTGGTAACCCCTATTCTTTTTAGAGAATTTAAAGCTCTTTGAGATATATCTAACTCCTCTATTGAAAATGTAAGCTTCTCCATAAGCTCATCTGGTGGAACCGGTTCTGGTAGCGTTGGCACTTCGTAAGATATATTTGTGAGCATGTTCATATGCTTTATTATGAGTTCTACAGCCTGCTGCACAGCGGTTTCAGGAGAAACAACGCCGTTTGTGGTTAATTCAAAAGTTAACTTATCGTAATCCGTTCTATCCCCAACTCTAGTGGCTTCTACTTTGAAAGAGGCAATTTTTATAGGAGAAAAATCTGCATCCAACACTATCCACCCAACCTCACCTATTTGCTCTAGCTCATCAGACATTACGTATCCCTTACCTCTTTCTATGCGTATTTCTAGTTTAAGATTTGTATTTGAAGAGTTTATAGAGGCAATATAGGCATCTTTGTTTACAATATTTACATTTGGCGGTGTTTTTATATCAGAAGCCAACACTATAGAAGGACCAGACTTTTCTAGATAAAGAATTTCTAAATCAGAATCCTTCAAATCAAATTTAACATTTTTAAGATTTGCTATAAGCTGTAAAACATCCTCTTGCACACCTGGGATGGTGGAAAACTCATGCTGGACACCTTCTATCTTTATAGCAGTAACAGCCGTACCATATATAGAAGAAAGCAAAACCCTTCTCAAAGTATTTCCTATGGTAGTGCCGTAGCCTCTTTCCAAAGGCTCTACTACAAACCTACCATAAATTTTATCTTTTTCTTCCCAATAAATCTTCATTGGAAAAATAAACTCTTTCATACTTTTCCCCTTATACCCTTGAATAATACTCAATGATATACTGCATATTTATAGGCACTTCCAATATTATATCTTTCGGTTTATCTATCACCTTACCTCTGAAGTTATCTTTGTCTATCTCTAACCAGTGAGGTACGCTTCTTGGGTCAAGGTTTTCAAGATTTTGTCTTATTTGAGGTATATCTCTAGACTTAGGAGCCACCTCTATAATATCTCCAACGTTAACTTGATAAGAAGGTATGTCCACCTTAATACCATTTACCACAACATGCCCATGAGTTACAAATTGCCTGGCTTGCCTTCTGGTAGAGGCTATACCAAGTCTATATACCACATTGTCTAGGCGCCTCTCCAAAAGCTCTATCATAACAGATGCAGTATTGCCTTTGGCTTTAGAGGCTTTATCAAAATATTTTTTAAATTGAGATTCTCTCAAGCCGCCATACAACATTTTTAGTTTTTGTTTTTCATTCAATCTAAGCCCAAATTCTGTAGACTTCGCCCTACGACCCTTAGTCCTGCCGTGCTGACCAGGAGGGAAATTTCTCTTTGTTAAAATCTTATTGCCGCTTAATTTACCAGAAACAACAACACCAAATCTTCTATCTACCTTTGACCAAGCTTGTATCTTTCTACCCATAATCACACTCTCCTTCTAGCTGGTGGTCTACAACCGTTATGAGGTATTGGAGTCACATCCCTTATAGCCTTTATCTTAATACCAGCTGACTGCACAGATCTTATAACAGATTCTCTACCTGCACCAGGGCCTTTTACCCATACTTCAGCTTCTTGTAAACCGTATTCGTTCATAGCTTTTTTGATGGCTTTTTGAGCCGCAACTTGAGCTGCGTAAGGAGTACCTTTTCTAGTACCTTTAAATCCAGAAGTACCTCCAGATTCCCAAGCTAGCGTATTACCTAGATTATCTGTCACGGTAACTATCGTGTTGTTAAAAGTGCTATAGACATGAACTATACCGCTGCTAACGGTGCGTTTCTCTTTTTTAGATTCTTTAGTTTTTTTCTTAGCCATATTTTACCTCCTTACTTAGATACCTTCTTCTTGTTGGCTACAGTACCCTTTCTTTTACCCTTTCTTGTCCTGGCGTTGGTCTTAGTCTGCTGGCCTCTAACTGGTAAACCCCTAACGTGCCTTAAACCTCTATAGGTACCTATATCCACAAGTTTTTTTATGTTAAGCTGGACTTCTCTTCTTAAATCACCTTCTACTTTTATATTTTGTTCTATATACCTTCTTAACTGGTTCAACTCTTCTGGAGTAAGTTCACCTAACTTTTTTGTGCAAGGTATACCAGTTTGTTCACAGACTTCCTTAGCTTTTGACCATCCAATACCGTATAAATAGGTCAAAACCACCTCTAGTTTTTTATGATCCGGCAAATCAACACCAGCTATTCTAGCCATTTCAAACCTCCATTTATCCTTGCCTTTGTTTGTGCTTTGGATTTTCGCAAATAACCATAACACGCTTCTTTCTTCTTATAATTTTACACTTTGGACATATTGGTTTAACAGATGGTCTTACTTTCATAAAAGCCTCCTAAACTCTATAAATTATTCTACCTTTAGTAAGGTCGTAAGGTGTCATCTCCACCTTGACTCTATCGCCTGGCAACAGCTTTATAAAATTAATCCTCATCTTACCAGATACATGAGCTATAATAGTATGCCCATTATCGAGCTTCACCCTAAACATGGCGTTTGGAAGAGCCTCTTCTATTACACCTTCAAATACTATACCTTTTTCTTTTTCTGGTTCAGTATTTTTATTCTTTTTAGCCATATCACCACTCCGTTAAAATTGCTGGACCATCTTCAGTTATAGCTACAGTGTGTTCAAAATGGCAAGCGTATTTAGCTTTAGTTTTTATAGTCCAACCATCGTTTGCCTTGTATACCGAACCATCACCAGTAGTAAACATGGGCTCTATAGCCAAGACCATCCCAGGTTTTAGCTGAGCATTCATCTTAGGTATCACAACGCTTGTGCAGTTAGCCACAAAAGGCTCCTCATGACTATTCCTACCTATGCCATGACCACCATACTCACACACAACACCAAAACCACTTTCCTTAGCTATAGTTTCTATGCTTTTAGCAATGTCGTAAAGATATTTGCCAGGTTTACATTCTGATATGGCGCTGTAAAGAGCTTTTTTGGTAGCTTCAATAAGCTTATGTTTTTCCTCGGATAGTTCTCCTACTCCTATAGTAAGAGCAGCATCACCAGCGTATCCTTCGTATATAGCGCCAAAGTCCAAACTCACCAAATCTCCATCTTTTATCTTCTTTGTCTTAGAAGGAATGCCATGCACCACTTCTTCGTTTATAGATACACAAAGGGCAGCCGGATACTTCTTCTTAGAAAAAGGTGGTTGATAGTTAAGAAAAGCTGGAATACCACCCAACTCCTTCGTCTTTTCTCTAGCCGCCATCTCTAAGTCGTAAGTTACTACACCTGGTTTTACCATAGAAGCTATATATTTTAGCACATCACTCACTATTTGACAAGCTTTTTTTATCTTATCTATCTCAGCTTTTGAATAAAGCTCTATCATAACAAACTTTTTAACCTTTCAAACACTTCCTCTTGGGAACCTAAAGCGGATATCACGTATAGCTTATTTTTATTTTTATAAAACTCTACAAGAGGTGATGTTTGCTCTTTGTAAACCTTGAGTCTATTTATTATGACTTCTTCTTTATCATCTTCTCTTTGCACAAGAGGTGTGTTGTCATAATCGCAAAGATTATCGTTTTTTGGCTTTTGATAATATATGTTGTAAGTGGCACCACATTTTGGACACACTCTTCTACCCGACAAACGTTTTACAATGATATCATCGTCTAAATCAAAATAAAACACCTTATCCACGTCTAGATTCATGGTTTTAAGCATTGCTTCAAAAGCTTCAGCCTGATTTACCGTCCTAGGGAAACCATCAAACACGTAGTTTTTATCTGGAGCATTGCTAAGCAAAGTCTTTATCATCTCCACGATAAGCTCATCTGGCACCAAGAGACCTTGATTCATATATTCTTGAGCCTTTAAACCAAGGGGTGTTTTCTTAGACACCTCGCTTCTTAGCATATCACCCGTAGATACATGCTCAAAACCAAGCCTTTGTTTCAAAAGAGCACCTTGCGTACCTTTGCCAGAACCTGGAGGTCCCAAAAGCACCAAAATCATCTACTTTTTCCTCGCATAAGTTTTGTATTTTTTAGTTATAATTTGAGCATCTATTTGATTTAACGTATCAAGGGCAACTCCCACAACAATCAAAGCTGTAGTACCACCAAAGTAAAAAGGCGTTTTTAACCATACCGTTAAAAATAGCGGAATTATAGCCACTATGGATAAAAACGTAGCCCCTATCAATACCAACCTATTTATCACGTTTTCAAAAAATTTAACCGTCTGCTGACCAGGCCTTACACCAGGTATAAAACCGTTGGCCTTTTTTAAATTTTCAGCAACATCGTAAGGATTTATCAAAACAGCAGTATAAAAATACGTGAAAAATATTATCAACACCACATAAGCAAAGTTATAAGGAAGCGACAGAGGATTAAATGCATCATGAATAGACTGAGCTATTGGATTTTTTATAAAACCTAAAACCGTCGAAGGAACTATCAAAAGAGATTGAGCAAATATGATTGGTATAACACCTGCTGGATTTAGCTTTATGGGAAGGTATGTGGAACCTCCTACAAACTCTTGTCTACCCACCTGTCTTCTGGGGTATTGGATAGGTATCCTTCTTTCAGCTTCTTGAAATATCACTATAGCAGCAATTACAGCGATGATTATAAGAATAGCTCCCACAAAACCAAAAGGGCTTATATCACCATGCTTTAACATAGATACAAATCTTATGGTAGCTTCTGGGAAGTTGGCTACGATACCAGCAAATATAAGCATTGACATACCGTTACCAATACCTTTTTCTGTGAGCATATCACCAAGCCACACCAATATCATAGTACTTGCTACCATACCAAGAACAGCTACGACTATGAAAAGTATCCCTCCGTGAGGTACCACTGGATATCCATGAGGGGATGTCTGATGCTCAAGCCAAGTGGCTATACCCAAAGACTGAAAGCCTGCCACAAAGACCGTAATATACTTAGTGTATTCGTTTATCTTCTGTCTACCGTAATCTCCTTCTTCTTTAGCAAGTTTTTGAAGCTCTGGGATTGCGCTTGATAAAAGCTGCATGACGATAGAGGCAGATATATACGGCATAACACCCAAAGCAAAAAGAGTCATCCTAGAAAGATTACCACCGGAAAATATATCGTAAAGGGCAAACAAAGACCCTTTCAGATTGCTCATAAAATCGCTAAGAGCGACAGGGTCTACTCCAGGGATAGGTATATGACTTCCAAGTCTATATATTGCAAAAACTATGAGGGTAAATATTACTCTTTTTCGTAAAGTCTCAAGCTCTAGTATTTCCTTTAGAAAGTTATTCACCTGCTGCCTCTAAAATTTCCACACTACCACCAGCAGCTTCTATTTTTTGTTTAGCAGATTGTGATATAGCATCTACTTTTACCTTAAACTTTTTAGTGACATCGCCCATACCAAGTACCTTTACAGGCTTTCCTTTTTTTACCAAGCTTTTGGCAAGAAGCGACTCTTTGGTTATTTCATCCCCATCGTTGAAGTATTTTTCTAAGGTAGATAAATTTATAACAGAATATTCTTTCTTAAAAGGGCTTCTAAAACCTACTTTTGGAACCCTCATGTGAATGGGAGTCTGACCACCTTCAAAGTAAGGAGATAATCTATTGTCTCCAGACCTAGACTTCTGACCTTTATAACCTCTACCAGCAGTTTTACCTTTCCCAGAACCAATACCTCTACCAATACGTTTTTTATCTTTAACAGCACCTTCGTTTGGTTTTAACTCATTCAATTTCATTCTATTTCCTCCACGCATACAAGGTGTTTGACTTTTTCTAAATTACCACAAACCATAGGATTTTTTTCTAATATTACAGATTCACCAACTTTCTTCAAGCCAAGGCTCCTTATGGCTTCCTTCTTAGCCTTGTCTTTGCCAGCCAATCCTCTTTTAAGAACAATCTTCAATTTCATGGCTCACCTCGCATATATATTGTATCTTTCTCTAAGGTCTTCAACAGAAACACCTTTAACCTTAGCGACAGTTTCTATATCTCTTAATTTCAAAAGCGCATCAAACACCGCTCTGACAACGTTGTGGTTGTTGGAGCTACCCACTATTTTGGTAAGCACATCCGTGTATCCAGCAAGTTCAAAGATAGGTTTCGCAGCACCACCAGCTATAACACCGGTTCCTCTTCTTGCAGGAAAAGCAATTATACGAGCAGCACCATACTCACCAACAACGTCATGAGGTATCGTGCCATTTATTATAGGAACCCTTATAGTCTTCTTTTTGGCGTCTTCTATAGCTTTTGCAATTGAAAGAGGTACTTCCCTAGCCTTACCAAGACCAAAGCCCACATATCCTCTTCTATCACCTATGATAACTAAGGCGCTGAAAGAAAAACGTTTACCGCCCTTAGTAACACGAGTAGTCCTCGCAGCTTCCAAAAGCCTTTCTTCAAATTGTATATCATCTAAGGTTGTTATACCTTGTTCAATCCTCTTAGCGTCTATCCTTTGATTTAAATCTTTAGCGCCCACGTCAACCTCCTAGTTTATAAGCCCTAATTCTCTACATTTTTCTGCAAAAGCCTTTACTTTACCATGGTAAAGATAACCAGACCTGTCAAAAACAGCTTTCTCTATACCTTTTTCTTTGGCTTTTTGAACCAAAAGCTCCGCTACCTTTTGAACAGCTTCTATAGATTTACCACCTCTTTTACCGGTGGCATCCACATATTCTTTGCTTAAAGAAGAAACCGTTAATATAGTATTCCCCGTTGAATCGTCCACCAAAGACGCATAAAAGGCATTCAGGCTTCTATATATACACAGCCTTGGCCTTGATGCAACGCCGCTTATTTTCTTTCTAATTCTCCTATGTCTTTTAATGCGTTTTTCTTCCCTTGATAATTTCATAGCTAAACTCCTTACTTTTTACCTTTTCCAGCAGATTTACCAGGTTTTAATTTAAGTATTTGACCTTCATACCTTATACCCTTACCTTTATAAGGGTCTGGTTTTCTAAACTTTACAATCTCTGCCGCCACTTGCCCAACTAACTGTTTATCTATACCAGATACTGTTATCTTATTTTCTTTTACCTCAAGCTTTATACCAGCAGGAGGTTTGTAGTATATCGGATGAGAATAACCTAAGTTAAGCTCAAGCTCCTGGCCTTTCATAGCAGCTTTATAGCCAAGACCTACTACCTCAAGCGTTACCGAGTATCCTTTCACCACCCCTTCAATCATATTCCTTATAAGAGCAGCCGTAGTACCATGCATAGCCTGGGCAAAAGGAGACTCTTCATTTTTTGAAACTACTATTTGATTGTCAACCAATTTTACATTTACAATATCGTGTATAGGCATAGATAGTTTGCCTTTTGGCCCTTCTATCACAAGCGTATTACCGTCTAAAGAAACCTTCACATTGTTTGGTATAGATATTGGTTTTTTACCTATTCTAGACATGGTTCTCTCCTTTAATAAACGTATCCTATTATTTCACCGCCTTTCTTTAATTTTCTAGCTTGGGCGTCTGATAAAATACCACTATCACAAGATATTATAGCCAAACCCAAACCTCTTCTAACATGAGGCATTTTTTTAATTGGTCTATAAATTCTTCTACCGGGCGTGGAAACTCTTTCTATATTCTCTATGGCAGAGCGCGTTTTTCTACTATCTAAATACTTTAAATGTATCCTTATAGTAGGTTGATTGCCCTTTTTATGAGCATCATCTTCCAAAATCTCGTAGCCTTGTATATATCCTTCTTGCTTTAAAAGCTCCAAAATGTTTTGTTTCAACTTAGAGTGTGGCACATCAACAAAATCTCTTTTCCTTTGTATACCGTTTTTAATTCTAGCAAACATATCAGCTATAACATCCATATCCTAAACCTCACCAACTTGATTTTCTTACACCAGTGATTTCGCCACTTAAAGCCATCTCTCTGAAGCAAAGCCTACACATGTTAAACCTTCTTAAAAACCCTCTAGGCCTACCACAAATAGGGCATCTATTTTTTTGTCTAGTTGGATACTTTGGAAAATGTTTTAAATCCTTTACTACCTTAGCTTTTCTAGGCATATTTCCTCCTTAATAAGCTCTTATCGGCAATCCCAAGAGTGCCAACAAATATAAAGCCTCTTCATCGGTCTTAGCGCTTGTATGGATCAATATATCCATACCTCTTATAGCATCTACCTTTTCATAATCTATCTCGGGGAACACTATTTGTTCAGACAACCCAAAAGCGTAATTGCCTCTTCCGTCAAAAGACCTAGGGTTTAGACCCTTAAAGTCCTTAACACGCGGCAAAGCAACAGATATAAGCTTGTCTAAGAAATTCCACATCCTATCTTTTCTTAAAGTAACTTTAAGACCTATCGGCAAGCCCTTTCTCAATTTAAAAGACGCTTCAGATTTTTTGGCTTTTCTAACGGAAGGATGTTGACCTGTTATAAGTTTCAAATCTTCCATCGCTCTATCTAAGTTTTTTATATCACTTATAGCTTCCCCTACACCCATATTTACAACTATTTTAACTATCCTTGGCACTTCCATTGGGCTTTTATAGTTAAATCTTTCCATAAGCCTAGGCATCACAACCTTTTCGAATCTTTCTTGCAATCTTTGTTTTTGTTTAACATCTGTAGACATAAGCCTTACCTCTTCACCTTATTTTTCTCATACACAAGGTCTATGTTTTCATTGCATTTCTTACAATACCTATATTTTCTTAAAACACCGTCTTTTTCTTCAATCCTAAAACCTACCCTAGTAGGTTTAGCACACTTAGGACAAACAAGCATCACCTTAGATATAGGCATAGGAAGTTCTATTTCAAATATACCGCCTTCTCTTACACCTTCTATAGCTTTTACGTGTTTTTTAGCCATATTTATATTTTTAACAACCACTTTTCCAGATTTTGTATCCAAAAACTCTACAACACTAACCTTACCTTTATCTTTTCCAGCCAATACCTTTACTCTATCACCTTTTTTTATTTTAAAAGCCATTTTATACAACCTCCGCCGCTAAAGAAGCTATCTTAGTAAATCCTCTATTTCTCACCTCTCTAGCTATAGGCCCCAATATACGAGTGCCCAAAGATTCTCCGTATTGATTTAACAATATAACAGCGTTGTCGTCAAACTTTATATAAGAACCGTCGCTTCTTTTCACCTCTTTTGCCACTCTAACCACAACAGCCCTATAAACTTTTCCCTTCTTAGCAGCGCCGTTTGGAGTAGCTTCCTTCACAGTCACAGTAACAACGTCTCCAACGCTGACATACTGTCTTAACGCATAAGGAATACCTATAATTTGCACCTTCTTAGCTCCGGAATTATCAGCCACATTCAAATAACTTTGCCTTTGTATCATAAGCGCTCTCCTATAAAATCTTCATGAAACAGATATTATAACATATTCTTACTAAGATTGCAACTCAGAATTCACATTGCTATTGGAATTATTTTTAGATAAAATCTTTACCACCACCCATCTCTTTGTTTTGGATATTGGTCTGGTTTCTCTTATCAATACCAAATCACCTACAGAACACATATTTTCCGGATCGTGAGCGTGGAATTTAGTGGATTTTATAACCCTTTTACCATACAAAGGATCCGGCATTTCTCTATTTACCTTAACCACCACAGACTTATCCATTTTGTCGCTTACCACTATTCCCTTAAACTCTTTTCTTTTTTCGTGCCATTTTTTCTCTTTCATACGCTCAAGCCTCTCTTTTTCTCGTTTATAACAGTCAAAATCCTAGCTATATCTCTTTTAGTATCTCTTATCTTTGAAGGTTCTTTGAGACCTTCTATTTTCTTTGTTATACGAAGTTTAAATAACTCTGATTTAAGCTCTTTTAATTTTGCTTCTAACTCTTGTATGCTAAGCTGACGTAAGTCTTTAGCCTTCATGCTCCTATGCCTCCTGCCTTAACTAATCTTATTTTTATAGGCAACTTAGCGGAAACTTTTCTAAAAGCCTCTTCCGCCATCTCTTGTGGCACATCTGAAAACTCAAACATTATTCTGCCAGGCTTAACAACAGCTACATATCCTTCTGGATCACCTTTACCACCACCACCTCTAACTTCCGCAGGCTTTCTAGTATATGGCTTATCAGGAAATATCCTAATCCATACCTTAGTACCTTTTCTCAAATTTCTTACCAGAGCTATACGAGAAGCTTCTATTTGTCTTTGGGTAATCCAACAACTTTCTAAAGCCTGTATACCGTATTCTCCAAAAGCTACTTTATTTCCTCTAAAAGATTTTCCTTTTAAAGTACCTCTTTGAGTTTTCCTATATTTTTGCCTACTTGGTTGCAAAAAAGACATATCTTATACCTCCTTAGTCTGACTTACAAGGTCTTCTTCTATTTTCTTCATTATCTCTTCTTTTCCACCTTTTAAGATATCACCTTTATAAATCCATACCTTTATACCTAGTATTCCATATTTTGTGTAAGCTGTAGCGAATCCATAGTCTATATCAGCCCTTAACGTTTGCAAAGGCATCCTTCCTACCAAAAACCATTCAGCCCTTGCTAAATCAGCACCACCTATTCTGCCTTTTACCTGTACTTTTATACCTTTTGCACCGCTTTTAATAGCGTTGTCTATAGCCCTTTTCATAGCCCTTCTGTGAGACACACGCCTTTCAATTTGAAGGGCTATGTCTTCTGCTACAAGCTGAGCATCAAGCTGTGGAACCCTTACTTCATCTACGCTTAAGCTTATATCTTTATTTTTAACTATTTTTTCCAAATCGTTTTTTAATTGATCTACTTCCGCACCTTTTCTACCTATTATAATACCGGGCTTTGAAGATAATATCCTTACTCTTATCTTCTCTCCGGACCTTTCAATGGTTACCTTAGATATGCCGGCAGATTTATACCTTTCTTTTATATATTTCCTTATTACAATATCCTCATGCAATACACCAGGATAATCCTTTTTAGAAGTGCACCACTTGCCTAACCAATCTTTGGTTACACCTATTCTAAAGCCTATGGGATGTGTTTTTTGACCCATTATTTAGCCTCCTCGTTCATCTCTTTTGGTTCTCCTAAAACAATCGTTATGTGAGAAGTATTTTTTCTCATCATAGTAGCCCTACCATGCGCTCTTGGCATCCATCTTCTAAACATAATACCTTTATCAGCTTTTGCTTCTAAAATAATTAACTTAGTAACATCTACACCTTTTTGTTCCGCATTGGATATAGCACTTTTTAAGACTTTCTTTATTATGACGGCAGCCTTTTTATTCATGAAACTAAGCTGATACATAGCGTATTCTACTGGTTTTCCTCTTAAAAGCCTCAACACTTGGGAAGCTTTTAAAGGTGAAATTCTAGCGTTTTTATGGATTGCTCTACTTACCACTTCTACATCTTTAACGCTCATAGACTATACCTCACTTCTTTTTTACCACTTTTGCAGATTTGTCTGGGTGAGACCTAAAAGTCCTAGTAGGAGCAAACTCTCCCAGTTTATGACCAACCATTTCCGGAGTTATGTAAACAGGCACGAAAGTTTTGCCGTTATGAACAGCTATTGTATGATTCACAAACTCTGGTATTATTTGGCTATCCCTAGAATACGTTTTAACAACCTTTCTATCACCAGTCTGGTTCATCTTTTTTATAGTAGTCCATAACTTAGGGTCTACCCATGCTTTTTTATCTACAAAAGCTTTAAACTCTTGCCATATCTCCTGATATCTTTTTTTAGCATTTTCTATCAGCTCTTCGTTGTTAGAAAACTCTACTTTTCTTACTTTCTTATAAGCTTTTTGGGCTTTTTTGTAAAGCTTTAAAAATGTATCTAAGTCTTCTATCAACCTATTTCTTTTGTTCCAAGCACCTCTAAAACCCATTAGACTTTACCTCCGGCGTTTCTCTTAGATATAATAAATCTATCAGAATATCTCTTGCCTCTTTTGGTTTTATAGCCTTTGGTTTTCCAACCCCATGGAGATTCTGGATGTTTGCCTTTGGTTTTACCTTCACCGCCACCGTGAGGATGGTCCACTGGGTTCATAGCAGTACCACGAACGTTTGGCCTCATTCCCAACCATCTAGCTCTTCCAGCCTTACCGAGCTTAACAAGTTCATGCTCTGCCAACCCAACTACACCAATAGTAGCCATACATTTCTCGTTTACAAGCCTTACTTCTCCAGAAGGCAGGCGCACTTGAGCATATCCATCTATCTTACCTATCACCTGAGCCGATAATCCAGCAGCTCTTACTAGCTTGCCACCTCTACCTGGATTTAGCTCTATATTGTGTATAAAAGTACCAACAGGGATAAACTTCAAAGGCATAGCGTTTCCTGGTTTTATATCTGGTAGCTCCTTACCTTTTTGAGCGTCTTCGTAGCTTATAGAGACTACCGTATCTCCAACACTCAACTTATCAGGCCATATTATGTATCTTTTCTCTCCATCTTTATAGTGAAGCAGGGCTATACGAGCACTTCTAAAAGGGTCGTATTCTATAGAGTAAACTTTTGCAGGTACTAAACTCTTGTCTCTCTTAAAATCTATTAAACGATACCTAATCTTATTACCAGCACCTTTCCATCTAGATGTAATCTTACCTTGCTGCCTACTTCTACCCAAGGCTCTCTTATAATAAAATGTAAGAGCCTTTTCTGGTTCTCTTCTAGTAAGCTCGGCAAAATCGTAAAGTACAGCGTGTCTTTGGCCATTTGTAACAGGTTTTAGCTTTCTCACACCCATATATATAACCTCACAAACTCATCAAATCTATTTTTGAATTCTTATCAAGGGTAATTATTGCCTTCTTATAACCCCTGGTAGTACCAAATACCCTACCTTTTTTAGTAATAGTCCTTTTGATTCTTGGCCTTGCGTATAAAGTATTTACCGCTTTAACCTTCACACCAAAAAGCTTTTCCACAGCATGCTTTATCTCGTGTTTGTTGGCGTCTTTATGTACTTCAAATACATATTTGTTTAAATCTTCCATAAGCCTATTGGTTTTCTCGGTGATTATAGGGCGTATAATTACTTCTTCTGGCGCTCTCATAAGCTTACCCTCTCATAAATTTTTTCCAAAGAGCCTTTCTCTAAAACAAGAGCATCAGCCCATAAAATATCAAAAACATTAAGACCGGCAACAGGAATCACTTTTTTATCTGGTATATTCTTAAAGCTTTTAGAAACAACGTCATTTTGCTCGCTAGTTACAATGACAACCTTCTTGCTGTCTAGCCCTTTCTCTTTTAAAAAAGAAAAAGCTTCTTTTGTTTTCGGCTTTTCTAAAGAAGACAATAAAGAATCAACTACGTATATAGAGTTTGACTTAGCTTTTGTGCTAAGAGCCATCTTTAAAGCTAGCTTCCTATACTTTTTAGAAAGCTTATATTCGTAGCTTCTTGGTTTAGGACCGTGTACCACACCACCACCCACAAATATATTAGCAGACCTAGCCCCATGACGAGCGTTACCAGTGCCCTTTTGAGGTAGAATCTTCTTCTTGCTACAGTTTATCTCCGATCTTGTCTTGGTGGAGTGGGTCCCTTGTCTTCTTTTGGCCAATTGCCATCTTACTACATCCCATAAAATATGCTTCTTTGGCTCTACATTAAAAACGTCATCCCTTAATTCTACTCCATTCACCAGCATATCACACTTCCTGCCTTAATATATTAGATGGTATATAAGATAAACGACTTTGTTTTCTTTGGGCTTTTTTTCTAAAAGCAATATGACTTTTCTCTATATATACTATGCCATCCTTATGACCAGGCACAGAACCCTTGACAAGCACAATGCCCTTATCTTTCAAAACATCTACTACTAAAAGCGACTGTACCCTTATAGTATCGTTGCCGTGTCTCCCAGCCATCCTTTTGCTTTTCCAAACTCTACCAGGATCGGTACGATTACCCACAGAACCTACAGCCCTATGATATCTATGTCCATGAGATTTGGGAAAACCACCAAAATCCCATCTTTTCATTGTACCTGTGAAACCTCTACCTTTTGATCTCCCAACCACATCAACTAAATCCCCAGGGTTAAATACATCAACTCCAAGCTCCTGACCTAAAGTGAAATTTGATATATCGTCAACTCTAAATTCTTTCAAATATTTCAAAGGTGTTAAATTAGATTTCTTGAAATGACCCACCATAGGTTTTTTAAAACGGCTTTGCTTAACAGGTATGCTACCAACTTGAATAGCGTTATATCCATCTCTATCAACGGTTTTTATTTGCACAACATAGTTTGGCTCTACCTTGATAGCGGTTACCGTTATGGCAGTCCCATCATTTAAAAATACTCTCATCATTCCTAATTTTTTACCTATAAGTCCTATCATAGCTTAACCTCTCATTTTTACTTCTATATCAACACCAGCGGGAAGACTAATCTCCATGAGAGACTCTATCGTTTGAGGAGTGATTTTTACTATATCAAGCATCCTTTTGAATTCTCTGATCTCAAAGTGTTCTCTAGACTGGTCAAACTTATGAGGTGAACGAAGCACCGCCCAACGCCTCCTAGATGTTGGAAGAGGAATAGGTCCTTTTACAGAACTACCGGTCCTTTTTACAGTTTCCACAATTTGCTTTACAGACTGATCCAACAGCTTATGATCGTAAGATTTAAGCTTTATGCGTATTTTATCCTGCTCCATACTACATTCCTCACTCTATAATTTTGGTGACAACACCAGCACCTACTGTTCTACCACCTTCTCTTATTGCGAATCTAAGACCTTCTTCCATAGCCACTGGGTGTATCAGTTCTACTTCAAGCTCTACGTTATCACCAGGCATTACCATTTCTTGACCTTCTGGAAGCTTTACCACTGTACCTGTTACGTCAGCAGTTCTTATATAGAATTGAGGTCTGTAGTTTAGGAAGAATGGTGTGTGTCTACCACCTTCTTCTTTTGATAGTACGTATACTTGAGCTTTAAATCTCTTGTGTGGGGTTATAGAACCTGGTTTTGCTAAGACTTGACCTCTTTCTACTTGGTCTTTACCTACACCTCTTAATAGCACACCTACGTTATCACCTGGTAGTGCTTCATCTAATATTTTTCTAAACATTTCTACAGATGTAGCTGTGGTTTT
>JAGDWZ010000009.1 GCA_023269915.1 Hydrogenobaculum sp.
GGGCTTTTTCTTTCTATAGTCTACTATAGCTTTTGCTATTTTTTTGGATAGTTTTTCTTCGCCGTATTTGTAAAATATATCCGCTAATTCTTTTTCTTTATAAGTATTTACAACGGTATAAGCCGTTTTTGGCTCTCTTTTGTCCATTCTCATATCAAGAAAGTCTTCTCTTTGGAAAGAAAAACCCTCCTCTTGGTCAAGTTGCAAGGAAGATACTCCAAAGTCAAAAAGTATTGAGTCAAAATGTTGAAATCCCTCTTCTTTTAGAACAACATCAAAATCTTTGAAGGAACCTTGATAAAGGGCCGTATTAAATCCTTTGAGATTTTCTTTTGCTATTTCAAGAGCCTTTTCGTCTTTGTCTATGCCTATTAAAAACGTGTCTTTGCATACTTCTAAAAGCGCTTTAGCGTGGCCTCCCAACCCAATGGTAGCGTCTATGTGTATTTTAGGGCATGGGTTTGACAAAAAATCTACAACTTCTTTTAAAAGTACGCTTTTATGCATTTACCATATTTGTGATAGTGTCCAATATGCCTTTTGCAGTGGCGTTATAATTGTATCCCCCTTCTAACGTTGCAACTACTGGTATGCTTAGCTCTTTTGCGGCTTTTATAATGATGTTTGTAATCTCTTTTATACCGTTAGAGCTTACTCTCATAGGACCAAGAGGATCATCTTCATGAAGGTCGTACCCTGCGCTTATAAGAAGTATATCTGGTTTAAAAGCTCTAAAACTCTCTAAAAACTTTGTATTGTAAACTTCTATGTAGGTATCATCGCCAGTACCTGCTTTTAGAGGTACATTTAAAGTGGCGCCTAGTCCTTCTTTAAAGCCTCTTTCATCTTCTTTACCAGTGCCAGGATAATAAGGGTAGCAGTGAGTGGAAAACAAAAATACAGAACCATCTTCGTAAAAGGTGTGCTGTGTGCCGTTTGGATGGTGTACATCAAAATCAGCTATATAGACTTTTTTATATCCAAGACTTTGGGCTTTTCTTGCTCCTATAGCTACGTTGTTGAATATACAAAAACCCATGGCTTTGGCGTATTCGGCATGATGTCCTGGCGGTCTTACCAGACAAAAAGCAGCTTCAAATTTGCCGTTTTTTATGTCTTCTAAAGCGCTTATTATAGCACCGGCTGCAAACATAGCGGCATCATAGCTATGCTCGTTTGCGTAGGTATCCGGGTCTAGATAACCACCGCCTTTTTTACAAAATTCGTATATTTCTTGAATATAGTATATATCGTGGATTTTAGATACATCTTCTACAGATGCTTTTTTGGGCTTTTCAAAGGATATCAAATTTCTTATGTTAGAATCGTTTATATACTTTAAAGCGGTTTTTAATCTATTGGCGTTTTCTGGATGTTTTGGCTCGTCGTGTAATAAGTAAATGTCATCGTAATACAAGGCGGTCTTCATAGCCTTGCCTCTTTGACATTTTTTCTTTTCCACAGATTTATAGAGGGCATATTTTCATAGAATGCTTTTTGAAGTTCTGAGATTTGTTTTAGACTTTCTAAGCCTAAATCTAGCATGGCGTTAAATTCTTTTCTAGTATAAGTGGCTTCTTCTCCCAACGAGTGGATTTCTACTATTTCGCCATTTCCAGTAGCCACTATTGTCATATCTACAGCGGCGTTGGAATCTTCCTCAAAATCAAGGTCTAGCATGATGTTTCCATTTACAATTCCAACGGATACTGCCCCAACCGTATCTTTTATTGGTACTGAGTTTATGAGCTTTTGCTCGTTTAACTTTATGATAGCGTCTGTCATGGCTATAAAGGCGCCTACTATAGATGCGGTTCTTGTACCACCATCTGCTTGTATTACATCGCAGTCTATCCATATAGTTCTTTCGCCTATTTTTGTAAGGTCTATTATGGCTCTCATTGCTCTTCCTATCATTCTTTGAATTTCGTGGGTTCTTCCACCTATTTTACCAGTTACAGATTCTCTCATATTTCTTGTGGCAGTTGCTCTTGGTAGCATCGAATACTCTGCTGTTATCCAACCTTGGTTTTTGCCTTTTAAAAATGGAGGTACGTTTTCTGCGATAGAGGCTGTGCATATCACTCTTGTATTGCCAAATTCCACCAAACAAGAGCCTTCAGCGTGAATGTTAAAATCTCTTTGGATTTTTATAGGTCTTAGCTCGTCCAATTTTCTATTATCCTTTCTCATAGTTATATTATAACCCGTAGATGATAGTTTCTGTGCTTGGAAAATGCCCGCCCTTATATGTAATGAGGTCTATATTTTTGTTTAGCTCTTTTGTTTTGTAGGCTTCTTTTATTGGTACTATCTTGTCTTCTTCTCCATGTATTAACTTTGTAGGTATTTTTAGGTTTTTAACTACATCTTTTAAATCTAACTCTATGTATTCTTCGAGGATTTTTAAAGCTATATCTTTGTCTGGATAATCTTTTCTAAATTCAAAAGGGTAAGCGTTTTTTCTAAACTCTTCTAAACCTCTGTAAAAATCTTTTTTCATTGTCCTTATAAAAGCTAAAAACGTGATTTTATCGTAAGCTTCTTTAAAGTGAGGGCTAAAGCCTATGAGTGTTATGCTGTTTATGTTGTCGAGATATTCTGTTAACATAATTCCTAAAGATGCGCCCATAGACCAGCCTATTATATCTATATTTTCATATTGATTTAGCATATTTTTATAAACTTGTATAGCTTCTTGTAAAGAGCCTAAGCGATTTCCATGGCCTGGTAGCTGAAGCTTTAGGCCATCTTCTTTGAATACGCTTTCGTCAAATCCCCAACCGTGGATAAAAACCTTCACTTTTTTATTATATCAAATTTTTTAGCTTTTACAATAACTTATGATAATTTAATATTTTTATGCTAATTAAAGTTGAGTATGTTATTATCAGAAAGTATTATAAAACACTTGACAAATTATAAAAAAGTTAATATAATTTTTTTTAGAAAAACTGGAAAGGAGGTAAGAAGCATGAAGTTAAAGCCAATTTATGACAGAATTGTCGTAAAGCGCATGGAAGAAAAAGAGCAAAAAACACCATCTGGTATAATCATACCAGATACAGCTAAGGAAAAGCCTCAAGTAGGTGAAGTTGTGGCCGTTGGAAGCGGCAAAGTGTTAAACAACGGTGATTTAAGACCCCTAACTGTAAAGGTAGGTGATAAGGTGCTTTTCAACAAGTACGCTGGCACTGAAGTAGAGTTAGACGGTGAAAAATATCTTGTAATGGCTGAAGATGAAGTTTTAGCTATTATTGAATAATTTTAAAAACTTAAAGGAGGTAAAAGTATGGCAGCAAAACATGTTATTTATGGAGAAGAAGCAAGAGCAAAGTTAAAAGCAGGAGTTGATAAGCTTGCAAATGCAGTTAAAGTAACTCTTGGCCCTAAAGGTAGGGAAGTCATCATTGAAAAGAAATGGGGCGTTCCAGTGGTGACAAAAGATGGTGTCACCGTTGCCAAAGAGATAGAGCTAAAAGATCAATTTGAAAACATAGGCGCTCAACTTGTAAAAGAAGTTGCTTCTAAAACTGCCGATGTGGCAGGAGACGGTACTACTACAGCTACAGTTTTGGCTCAAGCTATATTTACTGAAGGGCTAAAGGCTATAGCTTCTGGCGCTAACCCTATGGATTTGAAAAGGGGTATAGATGAAGCTGTAGAAATGGTAATAGCTGAAGTGAAGAAAGCATCTATACCAGTAACCAGCAACAAAGAAATAGAACAAGTTGCTACTATATCTGCCAACAACGACCCAGTGATAGGAAAGTTGCTTGCTGAAGCAATGGAAAAGGTAGGAAAAGATGGCGTTATAACGGTAGAAGAGTCAAAATCTTCTGAAACTACATTAGAAACTGTCCAAGGTATGCAGTTTGACAGAGGATACTTATCTCCATACTTTATAACGGATCCCGAGAAGATGCAAGCTGTTTTAGAAAATCCATACATACTGATATTTGAAAAGAAAATAAGCAATATAAAAGAACTCTTACCAGTGCTTGAAAATGTCGTAAGAGTTGGTAGACCACTGCTTATAATAGCTGAAGACGTAGAAGCCGAAGCTTTGGCTACGTTGGTGGTCAATACGTTGAAAGGTGTAATAAGAGCTGTAGCCGTGAAAGCTCCTGGTTTTGGTCAAAGAAGAAAAGATTATTTAGAGGATATAGCTATACTTACCGGCGGTCAAGCTATCACAGAAGACCTTGGTATAAAGTTGGAATCTGTAACCCTTGATATGCTAGGCCAAGCTGAAAAGGTAATAGTAGACAAAGAAAATACCACAATAGTGGGTGGTAAAGGCGATAAGAAGAAGATAGAAGCTCGTATAGAGCAAATAAAGAAGCAAATAAAAGAAACCACCTCTGATTACGATAGAGAAAAACTCCAAGAAAGACTTGCAAAACTCTCCGGTGGTGTAGCTATAATAAGAGTTGGAGCTGCTACCGAATCCGAGCTAAAAGAAAAGAAGGCAAGAGTAGAAGATGCTGTGCATGCTACAAAAGCTGCTGCTGAAGAAGGTATAGTAGCTGGTGGTGGTACAGCGTTGGCAAAGGCTTCAAGGGTTTTGGAAAACTATACAAATCCTAACAAGGATAGAGAGCTTGGCGTAAAGATTATATACAACGCTTGTAAATATCCTCTAAAACAAATAGCCTACAACGCTGGTTATGAAGGTTCTTTGGTGCTTGAAAAAGTATACGAAAACCAAGACAAGAACTACGGTTTTGACGCCGCTAACGGTGAATACAAAGATATGGTAAAAGCCGGTATTATAGACCCGACTAAGGTAGTGAGAACCGCTCTTCAAAATGCAGCATCAGCAGCAGGTACTATGCTAACAGCAGAAGCTCTCATAGCTGAATTACCAGAAAAGAAAGAAAAGACTCCAACTCCAACTGATATGCCACCAGATTTTGATTAATAAACCTTTCAAGGCCCCGTTTCGGGGCTTTTATAATGACATATATAAAACATCTCAAACTTTGAACCTTTTATATCACCTCTTTTAAACTTTTCGATATCCTTTAAAAATACCAAAAACCTTGACTCTGAATCTGTATAAACATAGCCTTTCCAAAGGGGATTTTTGCAGGGATCTTGAGTTATTAAAGTTCCCGATCTTGAGTTTTTGCTAAAGGGTTTTATATCTGTTTCAGCATAAAAAGGAAGCTGATGGATGAAGTATCCTTCGTAGTAAACTGGTTTATCGTCTTTGTATAGTTTTATAATTTCTCCCATTTGTCTGTAAGGTCTAAAGGGTTCTATAGACGGTAGTATAAATAGCACAATTCCATAGTATATTAAAAGCCCTATACTAAAAAGTGTCCAAAACATGTATTTGAAGTATTTTTTTGTAATGGCGTTTATGCCTACAATAAAACCCATTGCTGGATAAGTAGGTATTAGATATGTGGGTATTTTCATCTTTATCAGAGAAAACACTGTAAAAAGAGAGAAAAACCATACGCTTGCCAATTTTACAGTTTTAAAGCTTTTAGGATTTAGAAAAGCTAGATAGAGTATTAAGGAAAACGGTGCAAAGGATACAATGGTATCTTTTATGTAAAAATACCAGGGGTCAGATTCTAAGTCATTTATCCTTTTTATATTTTCTACGTAAAATTTATGAATGAGAAGGTCTTTGTAAGGAGAGTTTAAAACCTCTATATACCATATACTTCCTGCAATAAGGGCTATCAAAAACGCTATATAAAGCTTGATATCTTTTAGTTTTTTTATATCATCAAATACTATATACCAAAAGCCCACAAAACCAACTATCAACACTCCCACTGGTCCTTTTGTAAGCATCGCCAGAGAAGAGGATATTGTAGCTGTAAATAAATAGATATTTTTTGAGCTTTTAAGATAAAAATACAAAAGATATATAGAGCTACTTATGAAAAAGCAAAAAAGTACCTCTGGTGAAGCGTATCTAGCGTTTGAAACAAACTCCAAAGCCATACCAGTAGCTATAGCTCCGTACAACCCAAGATTTTTTTGTAGCTTTTCACCAAAGCAATAAGTAAATATCACGCAAAAAGCTCCCGCCAGAGCAGATGGTAACCTCAGCGAGAAGCTTGATACTCCAAAAACCTTAAAGGATAAAGCTATAAGCCAGTATAAAAGAGGGGGTTTTGCAAGTCTTATATGGTCGTTGTAAATTGGTATTAAATAATTACCGGTTTTTATCATATTTAAAGCGGCATCTGCGTAGAAAGATTCATTTGGTGCAAAGACTTGGTTGGTTCCAAGGTTTATGAAAAAAAGACCTATAACCAATAAAAGCAGTAGATAGTTTTTACGCGATATCAAATAATCCATCGTTAGTTGGGCTAAAAAGCCTTCTGTGAAGCTTTAGAGCGAAGTTGTCGGTCATTCCTGCTATATAATCGCAGGCTAGTCTAAAGCGCTTTTGTTCGTTGTCATGACAACCTTCTACATCCCACATGTATCTAAAATCATCTGGATAGTATTTTCTGGCGTCTTTTTGAGATAACACTTCAAAGAGTTCTTCTATTACAAAGCTAAGCTTGTGTCTTAGCTGTTCTAGTCTATAATCGTTTATAAAAAGTTCTTTGCTTATACTTTTTAAAATATGTACTTCCCATTTTGCTACATCTTCTATTTCTAATTTGTAGTCGTATCTTTGTGTGTTTGGTCTTTTTTTATCGTTTTCTACTATTCTTGTGGCATTTATAAACTTGTGTATCCTAAAAGATGTGAAGGTTTTTAAAAGTCTTTTTCGTTCAAAAGGGTTTGTTTTTTGGATTTTATAAAGCTCTTCCTGAAATTCTCTTAGTATGTGCTCTGCAAAGGTTTTATCTATATGTTGGCTTTCGGCATCTTTTAAAATATATTCTCCTATTTTATCTATTACAATGGAATTTATCAAGGATAGTCTTACTCCATCTTCTATGTCGTGTACTGAATAGGCTATGTCATCTGCCCAGTCCATTATTTGGGACTCTAAGGGCGTTTGGCCGTCTTGATAATATGGGTCTATAAACTCAAGTTCTTCTTTGTGCTCTAAGTATATACCCTTTTTGTTGTCTTTTGATAAAAATCTTTTATACTTTATTACCCCATCCAATACTGCCCTTGTTAGATTTAATCCATAGCTTTTATTCTCTTTTAAAGCTTTTATCTCAAGATAAGTGAGAATCCTTATATTTTGAGCGTTTGATTCAAAGAAACCATACTCTGCCATTAGATTTCTCAACGTTTCTTCGCCAGAATGTCCTAAAGGTGGATGCCCTATGTCGTGAGCCAATGATATGGCTTCTAAGACAGTGCTGTCTAGTCCATGTTTTATGGCTATACCTTTTGAAATCTGTGCTACTTCTAAACTATGGGTTAACCTTGTCCTATAAAAATCCAAATACCCAGGGCTCATTATTTGGGTTTTGCCTTGTAGTCTTCTAAAAGCTGAAGAATGTATTATCCTCGCTCTATCTCTTTCAAAATCATCTCTTACGTCCGTATCTTTCTTTTTTTCTATAAAATCATCGTCTTTGAATAGTCTCTCTTTGTCAAAATCGTTGTAAGTTATCATTAAAATATATTAGCATAATTAGATTTTATTAAATTGTATATAATTTTATTATGAACATAGATGATATAGCTTTTGACGAAAAGGGCTTGGTGCCTGTGGTAGCTCAGGATGCTTTTACTGGTGAGATTAGGATGCTAGCTTATGCCAACAAAGAGGCTATAGAAAAGACACTTCAAACTGGATACGCTCACTACTTTTCACGTTCTAGGAATGCTCTTTGGAAAAAGGGTGAAACTTCTGGAGAGCTTCAAGAGGTGTTGGAGATAAGGGTTGATTGTGATAACGACGCCATTATATACATGGTAAAACAGCATAAAGATATAGCTTGCCATACTGGTAGTAGAAATTGTTTTTTTAAGGCTTTTGATAAAGAGAAATCATCGTTGATGCCTTTTGAAATACTACCATTTTTAGAAAGGCTTGTAAAAGATAGAATATCAAATCCACAGGAAAATTCCTACACTTCTAAGCTTATAAAAGAGGGTCTTGACAGGATAATTCAAAAAATAGGTGAGGAGTCTATAGAAAGTGTTATAGCCTTTAAAAACCAAGATAAAAAAGAGATTGTCTACGAGCTTGCAGATTTGATTTATCATATTTTGGTGGGGCTTGGTTATGTTGGTATATCTTTTGAGGATGTGGAAAAAGAGCTTGTTAGAAGACATAAATCATAGCAACTGTATTATTTTAGCCTTAGATTATGATTATCAATTTTAAGGAGGCTTTTATGGAAGCAACTACTCTAGTTTTTACAGTTTCAGAATTAGCTTCTCAGGAAATAGCTAAGATAGCCGCTGAGAATAGCATTGAGAACCCTATGCTTAGAATAAGGGTTGTGCCAGGCGGATGCTCTGGTTTTCAATATGCCATGGGCTTTGATGACACCGTTGAAGAAACCGATATAGTTTTAGAGTCAAACGGCACAAAGATCATCATAGACCAATTTTCTGTTCCATACATCAACGGTGCAGAGCTCGATTATGTTCAGGACTTTATGGGTGGTGGATTCACCATCAAAAATCCAAACACCTTTGGCGGTGGCTGTAGCTGCGGTTCTGGTGGTTGTGGCTCACATTAATTATACACTTTTCCCGCCGCGTGGCGGGTTTTATTTTTAATTATTTTACAGTTAGTTAAAATTTACTATACTTATATAATTTTTTAAAGATTTTAAGATATTCATAAATTTTTCATAATTCCTTCACTTATATTACACTCACATAGAGTATTATTCTTTAATGAAAAAATTAATATTGGCTTTTGGGATAGCGAATGGGTTGGTTTTTGCTAAAAGCCTTAAAAACGAGGTTTATGTAAACCTTTTTGCTGGAAGGCTTCCTGGTATAAGAAGCGTAACTTTAAGGCCAGAGTTAAACGTAGGATATAAACTTCATTTAGGGATAAACAGATTTGATGCGGATTTTAAAGCAGATGGATATTACGGTTCTGCTGATACTGGTGCTGGTACCCAAAGAAACAAGCTTTTGCAACTAAACTTAAAAGCTCTAGGTCTTTACAACTTTTATGAAGATAAACATTCTAAAATAGGTATTGGGCTTTTTGCTAAAGATTATCAACCATTAACCTCTTTCAAACCATCTATTACCTCATCTCAGGTTATACAGTATGCTACTGAGGAAAGGGAAATACCTACTAACGATACGTACAATTTTGGCTCCAGGCTGAGAGCGAAATATTGCTATAAGAAGATAGTGTCTTCGGTTTTTACCGATGTATATTTTTACGGCAATAGGGTAGCTCCGAACTTGGTTCCTTATGCTCCTTTGCTTAGTATAGGCACAAAGGATAAACTGTTTCTAATAGGTGATGTAGAAAACCCTAAACTTGCTTTAAACCTCGATATGAGATTTTATTTTGAAAGAAAATACGGCAACAAAATATTTACATCTCACGACGGGCTTGCCGGGACAAAAAGAGAATTTGATTTGACAGTAGGTTTTATGTATTATCTTACAAAAAATCTTGATTTTCACGTAGAAACTTATGGTTTTAACAATCTAAACAGGGGAAACTCTTCTACGCTGCCAAGTGGATTTAAAGATGGTGTATATGCTGGTTTTGGTTATAGATTTTAAAGCTTTTGTTGAAAAAGTACATAAAAACTCTCGCCCATGCTAAGTATAAGGTTTTTAAGCCTAGAGCACCTTTCAATGGAGTATGCCTCCTCCTCCTGGCATACTTCTTCTAAGGTTGCCACAAAGTAAGGGATTTCTATCAGGAAGTCCCTTTGCTTTTTTAAAAATATATTTTTAAAACCAAAATACTCACCTATTTTTTCAAGCATAGAAAAATCTACCATATATGTGATATCAAACATATCTTCTGTATAGATATTTTGAATAATTTTTGAATCCTTATAACCTCTTATAGTGTTTTTGTAGGGTGATGTCTTATATCCGTAATCTATGGTAAGCATATAACCTTTTTTCAATATTTTAGATAATCTTTCATATATATAAAAGGCGTCTAAAGGAAGTTCGTAGTAGTTATCATCTATGTTGAATATATCAATAAAGTGTCTGGTATCCTTGTGAGGCTCTTGCCACACTTCTTTTAAGCCATTTATATAAAGTTCTTTTTTGTCTTTTACAGGAGCTATGCCTAAAGCATCGAAAAATTCATTTGATAGTATTATACCCTCAAAAGGTTCTAATTCTTCTAAGGAGCTTGTCCAGATTACATTTTTGTTGTTTAAAAGGTTTTTTTGTACGTTTGTTAGATAATGGCTTGTTTCATATATAATGTAAGCTACATCTAACACTTCTAATATATCTCTTGCCATTATACCGTTTCCGGCTCCAAGTTCTAATATCTTTGGATTGTCAAATTCATTTAGATAGTCTTTTATAAAATATGCTACGCTTTTACCAAAAGCTTCATCTAATTCTGGGGATGTAAAAAAATCTCCTCTTCCTATCTTAGGATTTTCATTGTAGTATTTTTGGGCTTTTTGTATAAAAAAATCGTAAAAACGTTTCATGCTAAAATTATACATCATGATAATAAAAGAGATGACAAAAGAGCATCTGGACGAGGTTATAGAGATAAACAACGTCTCGTTTACCACCGATGCTTGGAATGAACAAGGTTTTTATAGGGAGTTTAGTCTAGATTATTCAAAAAAGTGGGTGGGCATAGAAGATGGCAAAGTAGTGGTATATGCTATATTTTGGTGTCATGGTGCTGAGGCTTTTATGATGACCTTTGCTGTACATCCTGATTATAGGTCAAAAGGTATAGCTTCTTATTTTCTAGCAGAGGTCTTCAAGTTTTTAAAAAAGGAAAATATAGATTATGTAGAGCTTGACGTAAGAAAATCAAACTTACCAGCCATAAATCTATATAAAAAGCTTGGATTTAAAATTGAAAGGGAGCGTCCTGGTTTCTACTCGGACGGCGAAAACGCTTTTGTAATGTCAAAAGAGCTAGTATAGGTAATTCTTAAACTTATTGAAGTTGGCTATAGCCTGAGCTAAATTTAGCCTTTTTTCAGACGCTACCCCTATGATATAGTCTAAAATCTTTATGGATTCTTCAATATCCTCTTTAGACTCTTTTGATATATCAATTGTTGCTAGCTCTTCCAAACACTTTTGAGCTTTATCGTACTCTTCGGTTTGTACGAAGATCTCACACTGAAGGAGCAGCTTTTTCAGTGGCGACTGATTTTGGTCCATATTCTCTTCTCTCTAACTCTTCCCAAGCTTTTTTAACACCTGATAGCATCATTATCATATTTTGTAGAAGCTCTTTGTCGTTTTTCTGATTTGCTATAAGAAGCCCCTCTAATATAACTCTATAGAAGTTTGAAAGGTCTACAGCCACTTGGCCACCCTTCTCGAAGTTGAGGGAGTCGTGTAGTATGGCTACAGCTTCCGTGGCCTTTGTGATATACTCGCATTTTTTAATAAGATTGTCAATATTGTCAAGACCAGCATCTATAGCCTCTATAGCCAGTTCCATAAACTCAATAGCTTTATCGTAAGCTATAATAATGAGCTGTAAAGGGTTTGCGCTGAAAAGCATGTTTTCCACATAGCTATCCTTTAGATCTTGATACATATTCTACCTCCTTTATCCTAAAAGTGTTTGGAGCTTTGTTATCTCAGCGCTGGAGCTTGCCATAATGGCCTCCACTTGAGAAAATTGTAACTGTAGCTGTTGCTGTTGCAATAGCAACGATTGTTGCATTTGATATATCTGGTTTTCTGTGTATGCATAGTTTGAAGATATGTTGTTTTCCTCTGTCATAAGTGCTCCGTTTGGCGATATTATATTCATGATAGCTTGACTTAGGCTACTTACAAACGCCGTAACAGAGCTAAGCGCTGTTTGGGAGCTAGTGCTTAGTATATTCTGAAAACTGTTTGAATCAAATTGCAGTTGTCCTGTTTGATAGTTGTAATTTACCACTCCAAGATTTTCTAAAGGTTGTACTACGCTTAAAAGCTGACTTTTTATACTGGTTAGTATATAGTTGCCCATAAAATCACCGGGTATTATAAAAGGATTTGCAGATGTTAAAGAGTTTTGAGAAGGATAAGTGCCTGGTTTTTCCGTTAGAACGTTTATAGGTGTCAATATGTTGTTTATTTCATTTATGAGGTTTGAAACGTTGTTTGCCACTTGTGAGGTATCTTGAGATATGCTCAATACCACAGAACCTGTACCAGATAAGTTTAGCGTCACTCCGCTTAGAACATTTTGTATTTGGTTTACATTTGACGTTACGCTTGCTCCTCCAAAGTTTATGACGGCATCTTGCGCATTTTGTATATAGTTTTGTGTGAAGATGCCGGAGCTGTCTCTAGCCACTATGACATGTTGGGTTGTGGAAGGTGATGTTACAAAGGTAGATGCTCCTTGTTTTTCTGCAATCATAAGACTGTATGTGCTACCGTTGTAAAATATTGAAGCTGTTACATCTGAACCAGCGGTATTGTTTATTTCGTTTACTATATCTTGTAATGTATTTGTACCATTGTAAGTTATGTTGAACTCTTGGACTCCTGGAGTAGTATTGCTTAGATTGTTGTCTGTAATGCCAGAAGAAGATGTATCTGATCTAAAGAATAAGCTTATAGTTCCACTTTGTCCCAGTTGTGTATTCAAAGAGGAAAAACTTCCTAGTAAAGATATCTCTGGTTGTGCTAGTTGTTGGACCGTTATATTGTATGTGCCTGGTGATGTGCCTGGAGAAGCGATAGCGGTTAGTACGTTTGGGTTTGAACTCATGGCTGTCATAGAACCCGTAATAGGGTTTAGCACAAAGCCCATCATAGTGGAAAATACAGACATTGATTGATTGTAAATGTAGTTTACCTCTTGCATTTGATTTTGCATATAAGCAGCTTGTTGGCTAAGCGATATAAGTGGTAAACTACTAGATGACATCACAGCGGCCAATATGCTACCGCTATTGAAGAGGTTTGAAAATCCAGATAAAGCTATACCAGCCATATTATACCTTCTTGTTCACGATGATACCGACTAAATTATTTATAGCCTCAGCTATTCGTATCATATATTCTGGTGGTATCTCCTTTATTACTTGATTTGTTTTATTGTCTATAATTTTTATCACTACGCTGTCGGCTTTTTTGTCTATAGTAATGTTTAAATGGGTGTTTAGGTAGGATAGATTTGTCGTAAGTTGCTCTATAGCTTTCTGAATTTGCTTTTCTAAATTGTCTGTAATGTCTTGTTGTCCATCTTGATTTTCATTTTGGATATTTTGATTGTTTGTATTATTTTGACTATTTTGTGGCTGTAGCGTAGTGTTAGACTGGTTGGTTTGAGGATTCTGTATAGTTTGATTGTTTAGCTGATTTGTTAAAACACCATCTAAACCTCCAAGTTGAAGCGGTGTCATGTTAAATACCTCCAATGCTTTCTTATAAATAACATATTACCAACCTAGCCTTTTTCAATGATATTGTTATCGGCTTTTTTGAGAAAATTTTTAGCTTCTTCTATTTTAAACATTTTTTCTTCGTATGGTCTTATCTTTAGAAAGATACCTTGCAGGTTTTTGTCAATATGCTTTATGGTGTTTATCTCGTATATGAGGTTGTCGTTTCTTATCACTTCTGTTTTTTCTAGGACATCCCATAGTGTTTTAAGCATGTTGTCTATATCTCTTCTTCTTTTGTCTGGAAGGAATATTACCGCTTCTATAGATACTTTGCAAGAAAAGGGTTCTTTAAAACCTGCATTTTTTAGTTGTAAGCTTATTTCCCAGGAGGCTTTGGTTTCCCACGAGGAGATGTTCCATGGTTTAAATACTCCTCCTCCTTTTTGCCTTATATATCTGTTGGCTTTTCCTTTTGGGGGTTCTGAAATAAATAAATACAACGTATTTTCTTCCATGATAAAATAGTATACTATGTTTGTGCCTGTGTCTATATTAAACGAATTTGTTGAAGTAAAAGACCCTCAATATGTTGCTGAGAGGTTGTCTATTTCAGGTACAGAAACCTCTTTGAGAACGTTTGGTATAGATGCAAAGGGTGTAAAAGTAGGTGAAATTTTATCTATACAAAAAGCTCAAAATTTGAATTTGTGCAAAGTATTTGTGGGAGATTCTACCGTTGATATAATTACAAGTGCCTCAAATGTTTATGTAGGGGCGAAAGTGCCAGTAGCTTTAAAAGGAGCGTCTTTAAACGGCAAGCTTATAGAGGAAAAGTCTTTCAACGGCATATTGTCTCAAGGTATGATGCTTTCGGCGTCAGAGCTAGGATTAGACGATGTTGAGGATGGTATTCTTATCCTTGACGATGATGTAGAAGTGGGCGCTGATGTTGTTAATCTCCTTGATTTTGGTGAAACCATTTTAGAATGTGAGATTACGCCAAACCGCGGTGATTTGCTTTCTGTGCTTGGAGTTGCTAGAGAAATTAGCGCTATAACAGATGAGTATTTGGCTTTTAATATAGATTTAAAAGAAGCTCCTGAAATAGATTTAGATATAGCCATAGAATCATACGGTTGTTATAAGTATGTAGGTGCTTTGATAAAAAATACTTTTGTTAAAGGCTCAAAACTGTGGCTTAAAAAAGCTCTTTGGAAAATGGGACTTAAAACTATATCTAACGTAGTAGATATCACAAATTATACTATGATGCTACTGGGTCAACCCCTTCACGCTTTTGATAAAGATAAAATCGGCGACAAAATCTTGATAAGACAAGCAAGAAAAGGCGAGAAACTAACAGCTTTGGATAAAAAAGATTACGAACTTGACGAGTCTATCATGGTTATAGCCGATAATAGAAATCCTATAGCGTTGGCGGGTGTAATAGGTGGGCTTCATAGTGCTATATCTTACGATACTAAAAATATTTTTTTAGAGTCAGCCCTTTTTGACCCTGTTTTTATAAGAAAAGCTTCAAAAAATTTGAAGATATCCACAGATGCATCTTATAGATTTGAAAGGGGTGTGGATATAAATATGGCTTTTAAGGCCTCTTTGTTTGCTCTAAATCTTATAGAAAAAGAGGCTGGCGGTATGGTAGTTGGTTGTAAAGAAGTCGTAAGAGAAGAACTACCCCCGAAAAAATTTTTCCTGCCCATGAACGATTATGTAAGATACACGGCTACTGCTTTTGATAAAGAAAAAATATCTTATATAGCCAGCAAGCTTGGTATATCAAATAAGCCTATGAGATGTGGCATAGAGTTTGAAACACCGTCTCACAGATATTATGATATAGATTCTCATGTTGATTTGATAGAAGAGATAGTAAGAGTTATAGATTTTAACAACTTTGAACCGCAGCCGCTTTCTTTGATACCAAAACCAACCGATGCCAAAAATACTTTATTTGAGCTTAAGAAAAAACTAACTGCCATTGGTCTAAAAGAGGTTATAAATTTAAGCTTTGACAGAATAGAGGATTACGAAGTGCTTGGATTAGAAGCCCCTAGTATTGAGGTAAAAAACCCTATACTACCTTCTTTTAGGTTTTTAAGAAGGTATATAACTCCATCTATGATAAGGATAGCAGAGCAAAATATTAAAAAGCATATATACGATTTTGCAATCTTTGAGATATCTGATGTCTTTAAAGAGGATACTTTGTCTACCCATATATGTATATTGCTTAGAGGTTTCAAAAGAATATATCCAAAAACTAAGTGGACTTTGCACCATGTAAAGGAGATTGTAAAGACCATAAACAAGGAAATATTTTTTGGCTTTTCTGAATATCAGTTTCTTCATCCTTATCAGCAGGGAAGTATAAAGTTTGGCGATAAGGTTATAGGCTTTTTTGGTCTTTTGAAAAGCGATATACTTCAGGATGCACTGATTTGTGAGTTTGAAATTCCTCCTCGCGATGCAAAGCAGAAAATAAAAGATGTGTCAAAGTACCCACCAGTAGTTAGAGATGTCTCACTGATAATGGACATTGATTTTGACGTTCAAAAGCTTATTCTTATCATAAGAGATTTTTTTGGAAGTATGTTGGAAGATGTTGTGTTGTTTGATTTTTATAAAGGAGAGCAAATAGAAGAAGATAAGAAGAGTGTTGGTATTAGACTTAGCTTGAGAGCCCTTGATAGAAGTTTGGAGGATGAAGAAGTTAACGTTCTAATGGAAAAGTTGTTAGAACGTTTAAAAGATGTGGGTGTAAAGCTTAGGGTAGTTTAATATAAAGGCCTGCCCTACTCGTTAGTGTAAAGATATTTTTGGGGCCTACATGTGAGCTAATAGGGAGCTCGGTAGTTCAGGAGCGTCTCATTGTAGACCTCTTGACAGGGCACCCACCTAGAAATAGGAGGCCCGCATGTATGTTTGCACGACGGTAGGGTGGGTTTTCAAAATTCTTCTTGTCTTTCTTCTCTTTGCCTCCTAAGACGGAGGTATATGTCAAAAAAGGACTTAAGAAATGTTTTTTTAAAAAGGCGAGATATGTTATCAGAGGAAGAGGTAAAAAACTCTTCCTTAGAAATAGCAAAGAATCTGTCAAAGGATAATGATTTTAAAAGGGCTAGCTCTGTTATGGCTTATATACCGATAAGAAAAGAGGTAAACCCCCTTATAGATATAAGTATATACAAGGGAAAAACTTTGTCTGTGCCGAAGATATTTGGCGATGAGCTTGTGCCTTGTCTTTACAAAGAACCTTTTGTGAAATCAGCTTATGGAACTTTAGAGCCTAAAGAATGTGAGAAAGTGGATATAGACCTTTGCTTGGTGCCAGGCGTATGTTTTGATAGGCATCTTTATCGTGTTGGTTTTGGTAAAGGTTTTTACGATAGATTTTTGTCTAAAAATAAGCATGTGTTTTCTATAGGGATTTGTTATGATTTTCAAATAGTTGATTCTATAGAAAGAGACCCTTTTGATGTAAAGCTCAACAAAATCATTTCTGAAAATTATGTAATAGAAGGAGGTAATTACCAATGGAAACTGTTGTTATAGGTATTTTGTCTATTCTGGTATTGGGACTTGCTGGGCTTGGTTTTATGGCTTTTAAGAAGCTAAATGAAAAACAAGCTACAAGTGTGCCAAGCACATCGGAGGAATCTAAGCTTCTTTTAGAAGAAGCCAAAAGACAAGCTGATGCTATATTAGAAGAGGCTAAAAAACAGCTTGAATACTCTAAGGAGCTTGCGGAAAGAGAAGCTTCTAAATATATGGAGTTTATAAAAGCCGAGAATGAAAAGCTAGAAAGAGAAAAAGAGGCTATAAAAAGGGAACTAGAGCTAAAAAAAGAAGAGCTAGAAAAAGATTACGCTAGAAGGAAGGAGGAATTGTCATCCAAAGAGCAAGCCCTAATCCAAAAGGAGAAAAATCTTGAGACAAAAGAAACCAATATAGAGAGAAAGCTTCAAAGCCTTGAAAAAAAAGAGGAAGAACTTTATTCAAAAGAAAGAGAGCTAAAAGAGTTAGAGAAAGCTTTGCAGCAAAAGGAGAAGGAAATAGAGGCTCAGTATAAAAGCATAGAGGCTATGAAACACGATGTAGAAGAGTTGAAAAACAAGGAGCTGTTAGAGCTTCAAAGGATAGCTTCTTTAACAAAAGAGGAGGCTTACCAAGAGATATTAAAGAAAGTAGAAGAAGAGGCAAGGATAGAGAGTATAAAGATAGCCAAAGCTATAGAAGAAAAAGCCAGAGAAGAAGCTGAAAGAGAGGCGAAAAGAATTATCACTACCTCTATACAAAGATTGTCTCCGGAGATTGCTATAAATTACAGTACCTCTACTATAGAGTTACCAAGCAACGAATTTAAAGGACGTATCATAGGTAGAGAAGGTAGAAATATAAGGGCTTTTGAGATACTGACGGGCGTTGACATTATAATAGACGACACTCCAGATACTGTTACGCTTTCTTCTTTTGATCCTATGAGAAGAGAGATAGCAAAGCAGGCTCTCGAAAGACTTATAATAGACGGTAGGATACATCCAGCACGTATAGAAGAGGTGGTGGAAGAGGTTAAAAAAGATATGGATAACAATATAAGAAAGTTAGGAGAAGAGACAGTAATGGAGCTTGGCATACACGATATGAACCCAGGACTTTACTACTACATAGGAAAACTTTATTATAGGACTTCTTATTCTCAAAATGTATTGCTCCATTCAAAAGAGGTAGCTACTATAGCTGGTCTTATGGCTGCTGAACTTGGCCTAAATGAAAAAGCCGCTAAAAGGGCTGGGCTTTTACACGATATAGGCAAAGCTATATCAAACGAAATGGGTGGTTCTCACACAGATATAGGCATAGAGCTTTGCAAGAAATACAAAGAGCCAGACTATGTGCTAAACGCTATAAGGGCTCACCACGAAGAAGAGCCTGTAAGATATCCAGAAGTGGCTTTGGTTTGTGCGGCAGATGCTCTTTCTGCGGCAAGACCAGGAGCTAGAAGAGAGTCCCTAGAAGCTTATATTAAAAGGTTGGAAAAATTTGAAGAGATAGGTAAGAGTTTTCCAGGTGTTTCCAACGTTTATGCTGTTCAAGCGGGTAGGGAGATAAGAGTTATAGTTTCTCCATCTGAGCTAACGGATGAACAAGCTTATGAGCTTTCTAAGAAAATAGCCAAACGAATTGAAGAGGAGATGGATTATCCTGGCAACATAAAAGTGGTGGTTATAAGAGAAAATAGGTTTGTGGAGTATGCAAGATGATATTTGTTTTATAGCTTTTGGCAAAAAAGCTTATATTTATATGGAGAGATTTTATGTATGAAAATACAAAGATAGATTTGGAGCTTATAAGAAAATATGATAAGCCCGGGCCAAGGTATACCAGCTATCCTACAGCAGTAGAATTTAAACCAGTATCTCCTGAAGTTTATAGACAAGAGTTAGAGGATATATTGAAAGATGACCGTCCTCTTTCTCTTTATATACATATTCCTTTTTGTGAAAATGCATGTTGGTTTTGCGGCTGCAACGTTATTATTTCTCATCGGACAGATGTAGCTAAGCCTTATTTGAACTATCTTTTTAAAGAAATATCTATGCTTAAAAATGTGTTAGGAGAGCATAAGGTAATTGATCAATTCCATATAGGTGGTGGTACGCCAAACTTTCTGGAAAACGATGATTTTAAAAGCATGATGGAATTTATTAGAAGTAGATTTAACTTTACCAAAGAAGCTGAGGTGTCTTTAGAAATAGACCCTCGCCACATAGATTATAACAAGCTTAAACTATATAAAGAGCTTGGGTTTAATAGAATTAGTATGGGTATACAAGATTTTGATAAAGACGTACAAGAACGCATAAATAGGGTACAAGATGAGGAACTTCTTAAAAAAGTAGTCTACGATGTGCGGGATTTAGGTTATAAAAGCCTAAACATAGACCTTATGTACGGCTTACCAGGTCAAACTGTTGATACATTTAAAAGAACAATAGAAAAAACTATAGAGCTTTCTCCAGACAGAGTAGCTGTTTTTAACTTCGCCTATGTGCCATGGTTAAAGCCTCTTCAGCGCAAAATAGATGCCACTATGCTACCAGAAGCCCCAACTAAGATAGATATGCTAAAGTTAGCTATAGAGCTTTTTGAATCTAGCGATTATGCTTTTATAGGTATGGATCATTTTGCTAAAAAAACCGATGAACTTTATTTAGCCCAAAAGCATAGAAAACTATGGAGAAATTTTCAAGGTTATACCACTAGAAAAGGTGTGCATCTTATAGGGATTGGAGCTACTTCTATAGGTATGCTGGATAAAGCTTACTTTCAAAACCATAAAACTTTAAGAGATTATTATAAGGCCTTGGACCAAAATGTTTTTCCAGTGATGAGAGGTTATATATTGACAGAGGACGATATAATAAGAAGAGAAGTTATTATGGATATAATGTGCAATCTTTACGTGGATAAAAAATACATATCTTCAAAATTTAATATAGATTTTGATACATACTTTGAAAAGGAGCTTTTAGAACTAGAAGAGCTAGAGAAAGATGGTCTTATCAACATGAGCGATTACAAAATAGAAGTTAATCCAGAAGGTAGGCTTCTTGTAAGAAATATAGCTATAGTGTTTGATATCTATTCAAAAGTAAAGGAAAAACCGACATTTTCTAAAACTATATAAATTTTTGAAGAAATTTTTATATTCTTATGCTATAATATTGGTATGGAACATTATGAGCATGTTATAACCAGCATAGTGGCTATGGTAGTGGCTTTAGGTATTGTTCTGGCCGCTGGCAAACCAAAGATTATGCCATCAAAGTTGCAGTTTGTCATAGAAACCTACGTAAATTTTTGTAAATCAATGGTGGTAGAAAATATAGGAGAGCAGGGGCTTAGATATCTACCTCTTATAGCTTCTATAGGACTTTTCGTATTTTTTGGAAATGTAATGGAACTTTTACCCTTTGTGGATGCTCCTACGGGCAATATAAATACTACACTAGCTCTTACACTCATTGTGTTTTTCTTGTATCATTTTGAAGGTTTTAGAGTAAACGGCATTGGATATATAAAGCACTTTATGGGACCTATTAAAGCTTTAGCGCCTTTTTTCTTTATTATAGAAATAATGTCTCATTTAGGAAGAGTCGTATCGTTGTCCTTGCGTCTTTTTGCCAATATGAAGGGTGGTGCAATACTTCTTATTTCGATAATAGGTGTTTTGATAGGCAATCCATTTACGCTGGCGGTTTCTCCAATAGTTCTTGTGTTCTTGATAACGATAAAGGTTTTGGCTATAGTTTTGCAAGCTTTTATATTTATGATATTAAGTACTATATATATAGCTGGTGCAGTGGTACACGAGGAGCATTAAAATGGATATAAACAAAATACTTCTTATAATGGATATGGAAAATGGCGACTGCACCGAGCTGATGGGTAAAATATTAGATGTTGTTAATAATTTTAAAGCAAGTTTGGACGTTCTTGTGGTGCTAGAGTCCGTAAAAAAGGCAGAAGATATAGCAACTTCCTTTGGTATGCCGTTTGACCCTTATATGAAGGAAAATAGCATAAAACATGTTACAGATAGGCTTAGACATCTTTTCCCAAAAGATATGAATGCAAATTTTCATGTAAAGGTGGGCGATTTTGACGAGGAAGCAGAGGCGGTATACAAAGAAGTAAATCCAGACATGATTTTATTAGCTTGTAACAATTTTAGTAAAGATATATCTAAATTCTCTAAATCCACAGGTAAACCCATTTTATTAATAAATTAGGAGGAACTTATGAAGCTTAAGACTTTCATGCTTTTGACTCTTGCTAGTAGCATAGCAATGGCCGATACTGCTAGTGCGGGTGGTTCTGATGCTCACGCCAGGGCACTTTTCTATGGTTTGATGGCGGTGGCCGCTGGTGTTTCCATAGGACTTGGTGCTTTGGGTGC